>NZ_MJWW01000023.1:0-11229 GCF_001762445.1 Campylobacter sp. BCW_6877
TAGTCCCATTATACAAACTTCCACTTACATAAGGCTTATCTATATCATCATCTAAAAAAGAAATAATCACTTCATCTCCAATTCTTGGAGTATGATAAAAACCTGAATGATTACTTGCTATACTTGAAGCTACTCTTAAAAAAGGAGTGTGATGATATAAACTTTCTTTTTCATCTAATTCTTCTTGATTGGCATAAAGATTAATCCTTACCTTAACCCTTCCATGCTCATCAGTATAAATAGTATTTCTCTCACTTTCTATATCCTTACTCTCTCCTATAACAATACCTTGAGTGCTATTAGGAGCTTTAGGTTTAGCTTTAAAACTTGGAGTAAAGATAATATTCTTTTTTAATAAAGTTAAAGTATTGGAATAAGATTTACTTAAATTTAAATCTTTTAAATTTAAATGATCATTAGTATTAATAGAATTAGCTAAGATGGCATCATCAATTAAGATTTGAGTATTAGCAATAATAATAAAGTCTTTAAGCAAAGAAGCTTTATCTTGTTTTTCTTCATCTTGATTTTTTATTTCTTCTTGATGATTAAACTCCTTATAATTTAAAGTGATAAAATCTCCTAAACTAAGATGATAAATATTACTTTTTGCTAGTAAGCTTTCATTTAATACTAAGGCTCTTTTTTCTTTAAGAGAAGGCTTAGTCTTTAAATCAATGCTTTTTGTAAAAGAATATTCACTCTCATAAAAATGTTCATTATAATAAGCTTTGTTATTAAGTTCTTGTTCATAAGGAACTTTATTAGAATGTAAAGATAAAAGATTTAAAGGAGTATTGGCATTGATACTAGAATGTGTAAAAGAATTAGTTCTTAAGCTTTGTTCTTTATAAATAGAAGAAATACAAGCTTGATTTAAAATATTATTAATATTAGGATTATACTCAATTTCTTTATTTTTTACATTTTTATATACATCACAAAAATAAATAGTGTTCTCATCTTCATAAAAAAAGATTCCATTATTATGGCTTAATCTTGCAATAAAGTCTAAATCACTTTCATTGTATTGAGAGATGAGTTCTTGTTCTTCATAATTAAAATGTATATTAGAATAATCAATTTCTTTATGTAAGATATCTTGATAAAAACCAAGGGTTTGTTTAATCACTTCTATAATATTAGTATGAGTATAAATACGATTGGCTTTATTTAAAGAAAGTCTTATCAAGACTGATTGAAGCTTAAAAGAAAAAAAATGCTTGTATTTTATTTGCTTAGTATTTGAAGCGCTATCATTAATATTTAAAGCACTTTCATGATTAATACCTAGATATTTTATATAAGTGATAATTCCCTTATAGTTTATTACTTCATTGTTATCAAAGTTTAAGGTATTATTCTCATAAGGATTATGGATACTTAAAATAGCTTCTTGATCGATTAAAACATTAGGATGAAAATTAAAATCTTGACTTAGATTAAATAAGCTTTCATCTAAACTTTCAAAAAAACCTTCACATTCTATAGAAAAAAGTTCTTCAAGACTTTCTTTGATAATGGCTTTAGTGATTTTAAAGGGTAGGGGATTTGAAGTAGAATTTGATATATTAAGACTCATAAAGGAATTTGAGGCCATTTTTTCTCCTTAATGTGGTAATAAGATTTATCAAATACAAAGCTTATAAGTGTGATTAAATTTTTATTTATATTTGTTTGTAAATATTGTAGCATAGTTGGGGTAAATTTGAGTGTGTTTTATGATTATGAATATTTATTCATAAAGTTTCATATATACTATGGTGAATTTTTTTTGCGTGTTTCCTAAGATTTTTGCCCAGCCAAGTTTGGCGGTATTTTCTTCTCCTAACACAAACTTCATTTCTGAAGAATAGTTGATTTTAAGATATAAATCAACACAAAATTCATTATTTGTTAAAAACATTATGCTATTTTTTAAATCATCATGTTTAGTTCCATTGGGCATAAATTTAATCGCTTCTTGATATGAAATATCTTTTATATAAATTGCTATTTTATTTTGATAAGAGGTAAATTTATCACCTAGTATGAAATTACTCCCCAAGGCATGATTTTTTACGCCCAGTTTATTTCTTTGAGTATCAGAGATTAAAATTTGGTGAGGCAAATTTTCAATGATTGATAATTTGTCTTTTAGTTTAAAATTAACTTGCAAAACTCTTTCTATATATGTTTTTGGACGTCTTAAGCTCAATAATAAAGGTGCAAATGGTAAATATTTTTTTGCAATATCGTATTCTTTAATTCCTAATATATTAAATAAAATTTGAGAAATAGAGTCTTTAAAATTATCATTAAAAGATCTTGGATAATTTTTTAAGCCAATAACATCGAAAAATATCCAAAGTAAATAGTGATTAAAAAAATCAAAAAATAAAGTCCAACCTTGTTCTCCATCTTCATTTCTGGATAATTTATCTAACATAAATGAAGGAAGTTGTGAGGAAACTCCATGTAAGCCCATAAAATTTACAAATAATTCTATAAATGATTGATCTGAAAAAATAATTTTTTCTAAATCTTTATTTGGATGCTTTAAACTTTTATTGGTTCTTAAAAATATATTTTTTTTCCCATAATTTTTTTCTAGCTTTCTTATAAGTTTAAAAAAACTATATGAAGTTGGATCATTCATATTAAAGCTTTTTTTCCAAAAGAAGCAGGATAATGCAGAATTTCTTTTGAATCAAGACATTTTATCTTTAATTCACAAAAGGAATTAATGCTAGCAAAAGATGCTAAAAATTTGGATATAACTAATCCTAGTAAATAGACTTCACCTAAAGTATAAAACTTAGAATCCTTAATACTAAAAATAGCTAAGGTCCCTTTTTTTGTAATATTTTCATCAATTAGATAAGTGCTTTTGCTTTGAATATCAACTATAGATTCTTTTAAAAGTTCATAAGATTTCCAATTTAACTGATTATCTAAAAAACTATAGCTTTCTAATACACCAAAAAAAGCTTTTCTACTTAATATGGTTTGATAAGAAAAAGATAATACAGAAACAAGTTTCCACAATAAATTGCCATCAACGCTGCATCTTCTCGCTTCACTTGGAATTTCGATATTTTTAGTATCAACACCTTTTAAATTACAATTATTAATATCTCCTATTTTTAATCTTGAAGGCAGATCTCCATTGGAGCATAAAAGATCAATGCTTATAGTTTCATCCATTAAATAAGAGGAGAAAAAGGAAATTTCGCTAAATACTTCTCCTTTAGAATTCTTTTTAGTATTTATGCTATAAAAGTCTTTTTGATTATCTTTTAAAAATTCAAAACGTTCAAAACTCTTATAGTTTTTTAATAATCTTTTACCCCCTTCGCTATTGTGTGCTTTAACTTGCAATGTTTGTATAATCTCATAAGCTTTAGGTTGGCTTCTATCAACAAAAATTCGATAACTATCTTTTTTATGATTATTTATAAGAGGTTCTGCGCTTTTTGCAAAGATATTGATAATAGGCGTCATACTTAAAGAAAACAATTCTTTTCTAAATATGCAATTTGCAGGAAATGGTTTAGAGAATTTAAATTCAATATTAATTGTTCTTCCTTGGCAATTATTTAAAATATCTAAGTTATTAATTCTTAGAAAATTAAATTTATGGGGCATAAAAAAATATTCCCTTAACAAAGAAAAAGCTTCAAAGCCTAAATCATTATAAGATAAACTACTTTCATCTGGATTTAATCCTATTTTTTCAATATCGTAAGTATTAAGAAAAAATTCTTCATCAGTTTCCAAACATTGAATTTTTAATTCTTTCAAATAAGAATGTATATATAATAATAAAGTAGTAGACATGTAAGTATCGTTACCTAAATATAAATTAATTTTTTCTAAGCCCAAATCACTTATTTTTGTTTCTGCTTTATCTATTTGTAATTTTAAATTAAAAGTATAGTCTTGGTTTTTACTTGATGCAAAAACCTCATTTATCGAAATAGGGTAAAGATAGACATCATAAACAGTTTTAAATTCACAAATGCATTTATCTATAGGTTTTGATTTAACAACGGTTCCTTTTGGAATAGTAAGTTTATTTTCTTTGCTATTTTGTTCAAGTTTAAATTCTTGCATACATAATGAGGGTATGGGATTTGTATAGTTTGGAGAAACTATATTGATTAAAGATTCTGCAATATGCGGGATATTTTCATCAAGTTCTTGGTGAATTTTAGAACTTAGGATGGCTAAATTTTCAATAATTCTTTCTACATCGGGATCTTTGCTATTGTAAGCTAAAAATGGAGCTAGTTTTGGATAATTTTTTACAAAATGTTCCCTAGTTTCATATAGATATTCAAGCTCTTTTTGATAATAAAAGATATTATCTTTCATTTAACCTCACAATATCTATTATTTTTAAAAATAATTTCTATACTAAATTCCTTAAAACGATCCTCTTGAAAAAAACATTTTACAATAAAAGAAAGTTGCCAAGGACTTAAATTATTATCATAAGTAATAGAAACAACTCGTATTCTTTTTTCATAACTATCAATTAACTTTCTTATTTCCTTAGCCATTGATATGCATAATTCGCTAGAACTAAGATTAATGTCAGTCATATTTGGCATCCCTAAATCTTTCGCGGTATAACAGTCATTAATCTTAGAGTTGAGCAAAACTTTTATATTATTCTTTACATCCTCAAAATCATTTTGATAGAATGGAATATGAATGTTTTGCTCATCTAAATTATGGATCAGTTTATCTAGCAAGGACATTATTATTCTTTATCTAATTTTCCTACTAAAGAAAGTTCAAAATTACCGCCCATATATTTAAAATGAGGTCGGACACTTAGCCCTATTTTATACCATCCTGGCTCTCCTGGTATATCACTAACTTTCACTTGTGCTGCTCTAAATGGACGACGACTTCTCACTTCAGAAGGTGGATTTTCTTGATCGGAAATATATTGTCTAATCCATTCATTAAGTCCATTTTCAATATCGCTTCTTTCTTTCCAGCTCCCTATTTCTTCTCGTTGTAAAACCTTTAAATAGTGCGCCAATCTTGAAATTAAAAAGATATATGGAAGTTGAGTTCCTAATCTGTAATTTGTTTCAGCTTCTTTACCTTCTGGGGTATTTTGAAATAATTTTGGTTTTAACGGAGAATTTGCTGAAAAAAATGCTGCATTATTACTATCTCTTCTTAATGTTAAAGTTATAAAACCTGCTTCTGCAAGTTCATACTCTCTCCTATCTGTAATCAAAACTTCTGTAGGTATTTTTGATTGTATAGTTCCAAAATTTTCATAAAGATAAGTAGGCAGATCCTTAACAGTCCCTCCACTTTTTGGTCCTATAATATTTCCACACCATCTATACTTAGCAAAGCTTTCTGTCAATCTTGTACAAAAAGTATACGAAGAATTAGCCCACAATAAATGATTATGCGAAGCATGAACATTTTCTTTATAGTTAAAGCTTTTAATAGGGTTTTCTTCAGGATCATAAGGGCTTCTTGCTAAAAATCTTGTCACTAGTAAGCCTGTATATTTAGAGTCTTCATTTTCTCTAAAAGTTCTCCACCTTGTATATTGAGGACCTTCTAGCAAACCTTGCAAATCTTGAATATTTGCAAGTTCAGAATAATCATCAAGCCCAAAAAATTTTGGTCCAAAAGATGTTAAAAAGGGAGAATGACTCATAGCCGCAATACTAGCCATTTTATTTAAAAAAGTCATATCAGGACTTGCTGATCCAAGTTGATAATCTCCAATGATTGCTCCTACAGGCTCTCCTCCAAATTGTCCATATTCTGAAGAATATATATTTTTATAAACAACGCTTTGTGTTATATCTGGATTGTTTTCAAAATCCTCTAAAGCTTCTTCTTTTCTTATATCAAATAGGTCGATTTTTATATTTTCATTAAAATCAGTTCTTTCAACTAGAAATCTAAGTCCACGCCAAGTAGATTCAAGTTTTTGAAATTCTTCATTATGTAAAACTTCATCCATTTGTTTTGAGAGTAAATGGTCAATATGGGCTATCATTTCATCAAGTGCAAATTTATTGATTTTTTCTTCGGCATTATCACTTTTTACAATTTCTGAAATAAATTCAGCAACACCTCTTTTGGCAATACTATAACTTTCATCAGTTTTAGAGTATTTGCTTTTCTCCATAATTTGTTCAATAATTGGCGTATCAATTACTTTGGTATTTGCCATTTTAATTTCCTTGCTCTTCTTGTTTAATTTCTAAAAGTAACTTTTCTTTAGTTTTTTCATTTTTTAACGCTTCTAAAACAGCTTTTCTAAAATCAGGAATATTACCCATAGGACCTTTTAAAGCCATTAAAGCTTCTCTTAGTTGCAATAATTTGTTTAACTCAGGTATTTGTTTAGCTAAGCTATCTGGAGAAAAATCCTTCATGCTAGCAATATTGAGCTTAACATCAAGCTCTTCAGCTCCTGTTCCAAGAGTATTTTTTACGCTAAAACTCGTTGTTATATTGAGTTTTCTCATAACTTGATCAAAATTGATCTTGTTAATTTGCAAAATTTCTCTTTCCTCTAAGGGGGTTTCGTTTTTTCCTTTTAAATTTGCCATTACCATTAATTTTAACGGCAGCTCCACATCCTCATTTTGTCCATTAGTTTTAGCTTTATATGTAATATTAATTCGTTCCTTTGGAGCATGAGATCCATCTGACATTTTAAATCCTTAAAAATAAAAATTTTAGCTTAATTATTATATTAAAATTTGCTAAATTTAATCTTGCATCATTTAATTTTATTTTTTGCGTTTTCATATTCTTCGGCTAGATAATCTTTTAGTAGAGTTTTTTCCATTAACTCTACTAAGTATATATTTAAAATTTTAGAGTTCTTTTTCATTCCTTTTGATTCAAAAATTTTTACCATATCTAGCAAGGAATTAATATTATTCATAATAGAATTATTAAAATTTTCTTTATCAATATTCATCAGCATTTGCTCAAAATCTTGTAATGTATGTTCTTTGTCAGTTTTTTTACTTGAAAAAAAACTTTTTTTATTTTCTTTGGATTTAACAAAATATTTATAAACTTCTTCTTTGCAGATAAAATCACCATTTTGAAAACGGAGAAGTTCAATAGTATCAAATTTAGAAATAAAATCACTTGTTAATATTATAAGAATGTCTAATTGTTTATTTTTTTTCTTTTTTTCTAAAAAATCACAAAAGAGTTGTACACCCTCTATCCAAAAAGGATTTAAAATAAGTTCATGCATAAAACATTTAATATGTTCTATATCATTTTCTTTATCAGAAAGCAATATACGAATTATATCTGCATCAGGTTTTCTTATTTTAGTAATTTTTTCATTATTACATTCAGGCAAACACCTGATTTTCCCCCACATTGCTTGGGTGAATAAAGCGTAGATATTGAGATTATTTTCATCCTCTTCCAAAAGTTCAAATGCAAGTTTTTGATAAAAATTTTTATATTCTCTCTCGTTTAAAGAGTTAATATTATCGCTTCTAATGTTTACAGATACTTGAGCTACAGGAGATTTTGGAAGTTGTGGTGCAACTTGAGCAATTTCAATTTTTGCAAAATTGCAAGATAGCAAATTTTCAAATTCGGAAAATAAAGTAATAAATTGATTAACAATCTCAGATGATATAAGCACTTTTGTTTTATTGTATTCTTGAATAAAATTTTGAATAAAAATTTGAATTTTTCGCTTTTGAGCTAATATATAAGCATTATTTTCATCTATAAGTTTTTTTAAATGTTGAAAAAGAAGCAAAAGCTTTTCAAAGCATTCTTCATTGTTTAAATTAAAACACGATAAAAGAAAATAGTTGCAAATTTTAAAATCTAAAGAATGATTTAATAATATAAACTGAGAATATTGATAAACTTTATCCCAAGAAATATTTTCATGGTTTAAAGTCTTATATTTTGACATCTCATCTTCAAGTAACTGAAATTCTTGTAGTTCATCTAAATTATTTTTCAATTGATCACAAAAATACATTTAATTCCTCCAAAAATTTGCCTCATTATAATTAAATTTTAAAAAATATTATGTTAATTTTTTAAAAAATTTACTCAATTAATCATAAATTATATATTCTAAGATAGAAAGGATACTTTAGTTTCATGTTTTGTAAAAAAAGTTTATTTTTTTTATTGCCACTATTCTTTTGCGCTTGCTCAAGTGTTGTTAGTGTTAAGATAAATAATGTAGAGAATTCCAATCTTAATAATAGACATGATGATGTTCCTGTTACGGCTATTGTATATCAACTTAAGGATATTAAAAAATTTGAAGAAGCAAGTGATATAGATTTGGCTACTAGAGAAGAGGGGGTACTAGGCAAGGATAAACTTGATTCTATTAAAACGCAAATTGCACCTAAAGACAATATTATCGCGGTTAAAGTAGATGAAGAAGAGGTTCCTTATGTAGGCATTCTTGTATTATTTGCAAATAATACAAAAAAAACAACAAAAATATGGGCAAAGACCGAAGATGCAAATGGGTTTGGGAAGAATAAGTATTTAAAATTTGAAATATCCAAAGAAGGTATCAAAAGAATTAAATAGGAATAATATATGGCAAATAAATTAAAAGTTGCTTGGTTTGATGGACTTAATATTGGACAAACCCATTTTGAGCAGCAAGAAAGATTTTTTAATAGAAATATAGATCTTAAAACTATAAATATATATAGTAATTTATATGGAATAATAGACTTGGAATTTTCTCAAGAGATGTTATTGCAAGGAAAAATTGCACTTTCTAAAATTTCAGGTATCGCACAAGATGGAAGCATTTTTAATGCACCTGAGCAAGATTTGTTGCCTGAGCCTATTGAAATCAATTATGAATCTTTAATTGATTCAGTTGTGGTATTAAAAATTCCTATCGGAGTTACTGATATTGCTGATTTATCTTTAAGAAATACTTTTCCAAATTCAAAGTTTATATGTCTTAGAAATAGTATTGCTTTAAGAAATTATGATGATTCAAAATCTAATGTAATGGACAAAATTGAAGATGAGTACGAACTTGAAAATCTGACTTTTACACAAGAGAAAAAAGATTTACTTCTTGCTAGTTTAAGATTAAAACTTGGCATTTTAGGTAATTCAACTCCTGATGAACTTGAATTACCAATTGCAAAAATTAAAAATATTGATATCAATAAAAAAATTGAATTAGAAAGTGATTTTATACCCACTTGCTTAAATATCAGCAAAATATCTACCATAAGATCCTTTTTGGAAGAAATTATTTTTTCAATCAATCAACATAAAAAAGTTCTATCTAATGTTTTTAAAGGAATCGATCAAACAAAAAATACATTGGATTTTAGCACTTTTTTATCCCTTAATCTTTTAAAAAAATGGTATTTAATATTTTCACATCTATCAAAAAAAGATAAAATACATCCTGAATTTTTATACGAAAAATTTTTAGAATTTCAAGGAGAGCTTGCAGCTTTTAGCAACGAAGAATCTTTTTTAGATTTTATTCCTTATAAACACGATAATCTTTATAATACTTTTTTAAATATGATGAATAATCTAAGATTGTTATTTTCTAAAATCACAAGCCCTAAATATTTTATAGCTAAGACTAGTATTAACGGCAACGGTTTTTATGATTTTATTTTTGATAATTCGGGAATTTTAGAAGAAAGTGAAATTTATTTCGCAATTCGTGCAGATGTTACTACAGAATATCTACTTAATAATTTTAAAATTCAAAGCAAGATACATACTCAAAGTAAAATTAAAAATATAGTCGCAACTCAGCTTGAGGGCTTAAATGTAGATCAAGTACCTAATGTTCCATCTAGCATTCCTTATTTAAATGGTTATGTTTATTATAAATTAGATAAAAGAGATCAACTGTTTAAAGATTTTAAAAATGAAAGTATCATTAGTATGTACTTGACCAACAATATAAAAAACCCTGATATTATAATGTGGGCGGTATTTCAATGAAAGAAATAAATGAAGAAAAAAAGGCATTAAGCTTACTTCTTGATTCAGATTTTGATGGTTTAAAAAACAATAAAATTATTGATTATTCTTTGGAGTTGCTTTTGCTTTCTTATAGACTTTCAAAAATAAGCTCTATGGATACAAGTAGTATTAATCAACTTAGAGAAACATTGATTAATAAAATTTTAGATATAACCGCTAAATTAAGTATATGTAAAGAATATGATGAAAAAGAAATTATTAAATTTAAATATTGTCTTTGTGTCTTTATAGATGAAAGCTTAATGAAAAATGAACTTTTTATTAATTTTTGGGCTCACAATACTCTAACTGTAAGGTTATTTGATGAAACTTTAGGTGGAAATAATTTTTATGATATTGCATCATCTTGGATTAATAACCCTTTTAAGTTTAAAGATTTTTTGGAATTTATCTATGCTTGTTTGATTCTTGGTTATAAAGGAAAATATAATGAGACTAAGGATAGAGATGAAAAAATAATTCATTTTTGCAATAATATTGCCACATCTTTAAAACCGGTTTATAAGATAGAAGAAGAGTTAGCTTTTAATAAAGCATATAAAACTGGTTTGAAAGAAAATATTTGGCAAAAATTTATAAGATTGTATTTTAAAAAACTTATTATCGTTGTGCCAGCATTGATTATATTAGGAGTATTAAGCTATGCAATTTTCAATTTAGAAACCAATAATCTTAAAGTGGATAATAATATATCCGTATTGATAAAAAATTTAACACATATAGAATAAATATACTAAATTTTTAAATATCAATTTATTTGTTATGAGTAAAATTAAATAAAAATTATTTTACAGCTAGAATAAAAATCAAATGCAAAACCTATAAAAGGATAAAAATATATGAAAAAACAAGCTCTATTATTTTAATGATAAAGAAAAAGTTATACTGCTAACACTAAACCACAAAATTACATCTTAATTTTAATAAAATAGAGAATCTAAGGAGATAACCCATGACATATATATTACTTCTTATTATAATTTCTACTATTCTTTCTTATCTTATATTAAAATTTATTTATAAAATCATCTTTAAATCTACAAAAAGCGTTTCAAAGTTTTTAGTCTTTCTTGGAAGTATAGGCTTAATTATCTTTTATTATACTCCTTATTCTTATTATTTAGAGCCTAGTTATTGGCAATTTAGGAATATGTGTAAGTTAAATGAACTTCCTAAAGTATAATAAGATTCTAGGGTATTTTG
>NZ_MJWW01000024.1:0-1985 GCF_001762445.1 Campylobacter sp. BCW_6877
AATTCCTTTATGAGTCTTAATATATCAAATTCTACTTCAAATCCCCTACCCTTTAAAATCACTAAAGCCATTATCAAAGAAAGTCTTGAAGAACTTTTTTCTATAGAATGTGAAGGTTTTTTTGAAAGTTTAGATGAAAGCTTATTTAATCTAAGTCAAGATTTTAATTTTCATCCTAATGTTTTAATCGATCAAGAAGCTATTTTAAGTATCCATAATCCTTATGAGAATAATACCTTAAACTTTGATAACAATGAAGTAATAAACTATAAGGGAATTATCACTTATATAAAATATCTAGGTATTAATCATGAAAGTGCTTTAAATATTAATGATAGCGCTTCAAATACTAAGCAAATAAAATACAAGCATTTTTTTTCTTTTAAGCTTCAATCAGTCTTGATAAGACTTTCTTTAAATAAAGCCAATCGTATTTATACTCATACTAATATTATAGAAGTGATTAAACAAACCCTTGGTTTTTATCAAGATATCTTACATAAAGAAATTGATTATTCTAATATACATTTTAATTATGAAGAACAAGAACTCATCTCTCAATACAATGAAAGTGATTTAGACTTTATTGCAAGATTAAGCCATAATAATGGAATCTTTTTTTATGAAGATGAGAACACTATTTATTTTTGTGATGTATATAAAAATGTAAAAAATAAAGAAATTGAGTATAATCCTAATATTAATAATATTTTAAATCAAGCTTGTATTTCTTCTATTTATAAAGAACAAAGCTTAAGAACTAATTCTTTTACACATTCTAGTATCAATGCCAATACTCCTTTAAATCTTTTATCTTTACATTCTAATAAAGTTCCTTATGAACAAGAACTTAATAACAAAGCTTATTATAATGAACATTTTTATGAGAGTGAATATTCTTTTACAAAAAGCATTGATTTAAAGACTAAGCCTTCTCTTAAAGAAAAAAGAGCCTTAGTATTAAATGAAAGCTTACTAGCAAAAAGTAATATTTATCATCTTAGTTTAGGAGATTTTATCACTTTAAATTATAAGGAGTTTAATCATCAAGAAGAAATAAAAAATCAAGATGAAGAAAAACAAGATAAAGCTTCTTTGCTTAAAGACTTTATTATTATTGCTAATACTCAAATCTTAATTGATGATGCCATCTTAGCTAATTCTATTAATACTAATGATCATTTAAATTTAAAAGATTTAAATTTAAGTAAATCTTATTCCAATACTTTAACTTTATTAAAAAAGAATATTATCTTTACTCCAAGTTTTAAAGCTAAACCTAAAGCTCCTAATAGCACTCAAGGTATTGTTATAGGAGAGAGTAAGGATATAGAAAGTGAGAGAAATACTATTTATACTGATGAGCATGGAAGGGTTAAGGTAAGGATTAATCTTTATGCCAATCAAGAAGAATTAGATGAAAAAGAAAGTTTATATCATCACACTCCTTTTTTAAGAGTAGCTTCAAGTATAGCAAGTAATCATTCAGGTTTTTATCATACTCCAAGAATTGGAGATGAAGTGATTATTTCTTTTTTAGATGATGATATAGATAAGCCTTATGTAAGTGGAAGTTTGTATAATGGGACTAATCCAAGTTTAGTAAATCTTCCTTTTAATGATCACCAAACTTCTCTTTCTTCTAAAACCATAGGTGTTAATGAAGAAGGTTATAATGAACTTACCCTCTCAAATATAAAAGATAAAGAACAAATTTATTTAAAAGCCCAAAAGGATTATGATGAATTAGTCCAGCATAATTTCACTCAAAGAATCTTAAATGATAAAGATTCTATAGTGGATGGAATTTATAATGAAAGGATTAAAAAGATTCATACTCAAATCATAGACTTAGCTAAAAATGTCAATGTAGGAGGAGAATACTTAACTAATGTAGGCTTATCTAAAGATACCATAGTAGGATTAAGCAATACCTTAAATGTAGGAGTAGATAATAAAGTAAGAGTGGCTAAAAACTCTCATGA
>NZ_MJWW01000025.1:0-3392 GCF_001762445.1 Campylobacter sp. BCW_6877
AATTCCTTTATGAGTCTTAATATATCAAATTCTACTTCAAATCCCCTACCCTTTAAAATCACTAAAGCCATTATCAAAGAAAGTCTTGAAGAACTTTTTTCTATAGAATGTGAAGGTTTTTTTGAAAGTTTAGATGAAAGCTTATTTAATCTAAGTCAAGATTTTAATTTTCATCCTAATGTTTTAATCGATCAAGAAGCTATTTTAAGTATCCATAATCCTTATGAGAATAATACCTTAAACTTTGATAACAATGAAGTAATAAACTATAAGGGAATTATCACTTATATAAAATATCTAGGTATTAATCATGAAAGTGCTTTAAATATTAATGATAGCGCTTCAAATACTAAGCAAATAAAATACAAGCATTTTTTTTCTTTTAAGCTTCAATCAGTCTTGATAAGACTTTCTTTAAATAAAGCCAATCGTATTTATACTCATACTAATATTATAGAAGTGATTAAACAAACCCTTGGTTTTTATCAAGATATCTTACATAAAGAAATTGATTATTCTAATATACATTTTAATTATGAAGAACAAGAACTCATCTCTCAATACAATGAAAGTGATTTAGACTTTATTGCAAGATTAAGCCATAATAATGGAATCTTTTTTTATGAAGATGAGAACACTATTTATTTTTGTGATGTATATAAAAATGTAAAAAATAAAGAAATTGAGTATAATCCTAATATTAATAATATTTTAAATCAAGCTTGTATTTCTTCTATTTATAAAGAACAAAGCTTAAGAACTAATTCTTTTACACATTCTAGTATCAATGCCAATACTCCTTTAAATCTTTTATCTTTACATTCTAATAAAGTTCCTTATGAACAAGAACTTAATAACAAAGCTTATTATAATGAACATTTTTATGAGAGTGAATATTCTTTTACAAAAAGCATTGATTTAAAGACTAAGCCTTCTCTTAAAGAAAAAAGAGCCTTAGTATTAAATGAAAGCTTACTAGCAAAAAGTAATATTTATCATCTTAGTTTAGGAGATTTTATCACTTTAAATTATAAGGAGTTTAATCATCAAGAAGAAATAAAAAATCAAGATGAAGAAAAACAAGATAAAGCTTCTTTGCTTAAAGACTTTATTATTATTGCTAATACTCAAATCTTAATTGATGATGCCATCTTAGCTAATTCTATTAATACTAATGATCATTTAAATTTAAAAGATTTAAATTTAAGTAAATCTTATTCCAATACTTTAACTTTATTAAAAAAGAATATTATCTTTACTCCAAGTTTTAAAGCTAAACCTAAAGCTCCTAATAGCACTCAAGGTATTGTTATAGGAGAGAGTAAGGATATAGAAAGTGAGAGAAATACTATTTATACTGATGAGCATGGAAGGGTTAAGGTAAGGATTAATCTTTATGCCAATCAAGAAGAATTAGATGAAAAAGAAAGTTTATATCATCACACTCCTTTTTTAAGAGTAGCTTCAAGTATAGCAAGTAATCATTCAGGTTTTTATCATACTCCAAGAATTGGAGATGAAGTGATTATTTCTTTTTTAGATGATGATATAGATAAGCCTTATGTAAGTGGAAGTTTGTATAATGGGACTACAACTATGCCTCAATATAATTATCCAAGATATCAAAGAGAGATTGCCACTAGCACTTTAAGTTATTTAAGCGAAGTTCCTATTATGATCAATCAAGGCTTAGATACCTTAAAACTTCAAGAAAATACAGATTATGAATTAAGCTCTATTAATAATCATTATCTTACTTTAGCAAATTCTACAATAGGAGTAGATAATACCGATGCAAAAGCAAGAAATGAAATCACTTTAAAAAATGATAAAGATAAAGAAGAAATTTATATCTTAGCGCAAAAAGATTATAAAGAAGAAATAGGCAATAATTATGAGCAAACCATAAAAAATAATAAAACTTCAGAAGTAGGAGCCTTATATACTGAATTTATCGCTTTAGGTCATATGCAAAATATCGCAGGATTTAAAAATGTCAATGTAGGGGCTGAATATTTAGAAAATACTTTACTCTCTAAAGATACCAATGTGGGTTTAAGTAATACTTTAAATGTGGGGATTAGCAATGAAATAAACATAGGGCAAAACCACGAAGAAAAAATAGGAAATGACAAAAGAGTCTTTGTAAATAATAATCTAGAACAAGATATTAAAAATGATTCTATTTATAGAGTAGGACATAATAAAAATGAAACCATAAGAGGTTCTTATGTGCTCCAAACTAACCACTCTGTAAAATTTTATTCCAAAAAAGATATGACCTTGGAAACAAATGAATATATTAAAGCCGAAGCAGATGATTCTATTAGTTTTAAAGCTAGAAAAGATTGTACTTTTGCAGCTGATAGAGTTAATACTTTAGCAAACAAAGATAGCGTTTTAGTAGCACAAGAACATATTGTTTCTAGGGTAAAAAATACAATCATTTCTCAAACAGAAGATAAAATTGTAATACAAGTAGGTAAAATGCAAATTATTATAGACGATAAGGGCTTAAGGATCAAAGGCGGTGATCTAAGAGTGGATTAAAACTAATTTTTTAAATTATAACAACACAAGGAAAAACAAATGAAAACTTTAGAAGAAATGCAAGCTATGGATGAAGAAGCTATAAGGGAGTTAGGTTGGGAGTTTTTTAGACTTGTTAAAAATAATAAACTTAAAGAAGTGAAAGAGTTTTTAAAAGATTATCCCGTGCCTGAAGTATTTTTAGAGAAACGTCGTAAGGTATATTGGTGTGGTCATCCTATACCTTTTTTTAATCCTAGTTCTACTTTAGCTTGGGCAGGGATCGCTTATGATAAGAGTCAAAGTTTTGAAATGATGGAGTATTTTGAGAGTTTAGGACTTAAAGCTGATGATGAGTGTTTAGGAAATAATGCCCTTACTGATTATATTGGAGTGGGTGGAAAAAATAAAAAAATGATTGATTATTTTTTTAAAAAAGGATGTAAATTTGAAGTTTATGATGAACGAGGTGCCACCCCTTTGCATTCTTGGATATTGCTTGGCGATCCTGAGTCTGTAAATTCTTTAGAAGTGGCTTTACAATTTGGCGCTGATGTAAATATGAGAAATATTAAAACAGAACATGAACACAGTTATATCGATGCAGGAACAACCCTTTTACATATAGCTGCAACATCCGATAAAAAACCTATTGGAACTTGTTTGGAAATTTTGATCAAATATGGAGCTGATGTCAATGCTGCTAATTGCACTATCAATAAAACTAAAGATGATAAAATTAATTATTTTAAACCTAATACTCCATTGGATCAAGCTATTTCTTTTGGAATAAATAAAAATAAAACAATCTTAAAAAAAGCAGGTGCTAAGACTTGGGAACAATTGGTTAAAGAATACAATAT
>NZ_MJWW01000026.1:0-371 GCF_001762445.1 Campylobacter sp. BCW_6877
CAAGATGGCGCAGCGGACGGGGCTCGAACCCGCGACCTCCGCCGTGACAGGGCGGCATTCTAACCAGCTGAACTACCGCTGCATCCAAAGTAAAGAAGTAGAGATTATAAAACCTATTTATGATTTTATAAAATGGTGGTCACTATAAGACTCGAACTTATGACATCCACCTTGTAAGGGTGGCGCTCTACCAACTGAGCTAAGCGACCTATGATTGGCGACCCCTAGAGGATTTGAACCTCTGTTTCCACACAGAGAGAGTGTTGTCCTGGGCCACTAGACGAAAGGGTCATAACCCTAACAATAAAAATGGTGTCCCGTGTTGGATTCGAACCAACGGCCCCCTCCTTAAAAGGGAGATGCTCTACCGG
>NZ_MJWW01000027.1:0-8331 GCF_001762445.1 Campylobacter sp. BCW_6877
AGGTCGCTTAGCTCAGTTGGTAGAGCGCCACCCTTACAAGGTGGATGTCATAAGTTCGAGTCTTATAGTGACCACCATTTTATAAAATCATAAATAGGTTTTATAATCTCTACTTCTTTACTTTGGATGCAGCGGTAGTTCAGCTGGTTAGAATGCCGCCCTGTCACGGCGGAGGTCGCGGGTTCGAGCCCCGTCCGCTGCGCCATCTTGCTTGGTAACAATTTTATAAGTATAATTTGCAAAATAATAAAAAATAGAGCTAAGGAAAAAAATGCTTATTATTGGACATAAATTATTAAAAAATTTAGATTTTTCCTTTATTGAAAGTGTTGAAGAAGTTAAAGACAATAAAGTTTATTGTATTGTTTATGATGAAAAATTGATTTCTTATTTAAGTCAAAATGATTTTGAATTTGCTATTTTAGTGCAAAATAAAGACGAGATATTTTTAGCCAATGCTTTAGGAGCTAAATTTTTGCTATGCAATGATAAAAAACTTGCAAAATTTGCTAGCAAGGTTGCAGAATTTTATGTTTTTGATAGTAGGGTTTTAATGATTGTTGATAAATTAGAGAATTTTAAAAAATTTTATAAATTAAAAATCGATGGAATTATTTTAAAAGATAATATAGATAATTTTCCTAAATTTGTAAAATAAGTGCTAATTGACGAGGTTTAAATAATGCAAAAAAAATCTTTTTTGAAAATTTACGGATTAATTCCTTTTTTACTTATAGCATTCATCAATGCTTTTGTGGATTTGGGACATAAAATTATTATTCAAAATACTATTTATAAGGCCTATGAAGGAAGCGAGCAGTTATTTTTAAATGCTATAGTTAATGCTTTGATTTTACTTCCTTTTATTCTTATGCTTTCTCCCTCGGGTTTTTTAGCGGATAAATATCCAAAAAATATTGTAATGAAAATTTCAGCAATTTTCAATGTTATACTCACTTTAATAATTTGCATTTGTTACTATAGCGGTGCTTTTTGGATGGCTTTTATTTTTACTTTTATAATGGGAGCACAAGCAGCGATTTATTCACCAAGCAAATACGGTTTTATCAAAGAACTTGTAGGAAAAGACTTTCTTGCTATGGGCAATGGTGTAATTAATGCAGTAAGCATTATGGCAATCTTAGCAGGAATGGCTTTATTTTCTTTAAGTTTTGAAAGTCTTTATAGCTCTACGTATAATCAAACAGATGAAATTTTAAAAGAAGTAGCGCCTTTAGGAATTGTGCTAATTTTATTTTCTTGTATCGAAGTATTTTTTGCGTGGCGTTTACCTAAGCTCAAACAAACAAATAAAGATTTAGTTTTTAATAAAAAAGACTATATTCATGGAAAACTTCTAATAAATAATCTTAAGCTTGTTTTTAAAAATAAAACTATTTGGCTTTGCATAATAGGAATTTCATTTTTTTGGGCTATATCTCAACTTTATCTTGTTAGCTTTCCTGTCTTTGTCAAAAATGAACTTTTCATAGAAAATACTTTTTATGTGCAAATTTCACTCGCTTTTTCTGGTATAGGAGTGATTTTAGGCTCTTTAGTAGCTGGTAAATTTTCAAAAAATTATATAGAACTTGGACTTATTCCACTTGGTGCATTGGGTATGTTTTTAATGGCTTTTTTAATGCCTTATTTTATAAGTTTATTAAGTTATAGTTTTTTATTTTTCTTTTTTGGATTTTGTGGAGCTCTTTTTATCGTTCCTTTAAATACTTTAATCCAGTTTCATGCCAAAGAAAATGAATTGGGGCAAATTCTTGCAGGAAATAATTTTTTTCAAAATATTGCCATGTTAGGATTTTTACTCTTAGCAACTTTATTTGCAAAATTTGAAATCAATGTAGTTTATTTGTTTTATTTTATTACTTTAGTAACCTTTATAGGAAGTTTTTATATACTTTTAAAACTTCCCTTTTCTTTAGTGCGTATACTTTTAAGCATAGCTTTTTTACAACGATACCGCTTACTTGTAGAAGGTTTTGAAAATATACCAGAAAAAGGCGGAGCTTTGCTTTTGGGTAATCATATTTCTTTTATTGATTGGGCTGTTGTACAAATGGCAATTCCAAGAAAAATTTATTTTGTTATGGAAAGAAGTATTTATTCTAAATGGTATATTAAAATTTTTCTTGATAAATTTGGTATTATTCCTGTATCAAGTACAGGAAGTAAGACGAGTTTAGAACTGATAGCAAAGCATATCAAAGAAGGTAATTTAGTTTGCTTATTTCCTGAAGGTACGCTTTCAAGACATGGACAATTAAATGAATTTAAAGCAGGATTTGAATTAGCTTGTGAATATTTAAGCGAAGATGATGGAAAAATTATTCCTTTTTATATAAGAGGACTTTGGGGTAGTGCTTTTTCAAGAAGCGATGAAGAATTTTCAGCAAGAAACCGCACTTTAAATAAAAGAAAAATTGCTATAGCTTTTGGTAAAGCTATGCCTTTGCATTCTAAAAAAGATGAAGTTAAAGCTAAAGTTTTTGAACTTTCTTTTATGGCTTGGAAATCACAATGCGAAGCTATGCATACTATAGCAAGAGCTTGGATAGATACAGCTAAAAAAAATCTAAATCAAATAGCTATTATCGATACACTAGCTGGAGATATTTCTTATAGAAAAATGTTGAGTCTTAGTTTAATTCTTAATTTTTTTATTAAAAGAAAATCCAAAGAATTAAATATTAACCCTCGGCGTGGAAGTTACGCTCCTAAAGAGGAAGCTATAGGAATTTTATTACCTGCTTCTTTTGCAAGTTCTTTAACCAATCTATCTGTTTTAATCGCAGAAAAAATTGCAGTAAATCTTAATTTTACGGCTGGAGAAAAAGCTCTAAAAGCAGCTATAAAAAATGCGCAAATTTCACAAATTTATACTTCTAAAACTTTTTTAGAAAAATTAGCAAATAAAGGTATAAACCTAAATTTCGATACAAATATACATTTAATTTATTTTGAAGATATTGTAGAAGATTTTAAAATGCAAAAAACTAAAATTTTTAGCATGATGTTAGCAGTTAGTATTATACCTAGTTTTATACTCAAAAGCATCTTCACTCCTTCAAAAAACAATCTTGCCATCGCAGCTATTTTGTTTAGTAGCGGAAGTGAGGGTTCTCCAAAAGGTGTTATGCTCAATAACCGTAATATTTTAAGCAATATAGCACAAATTTCTGATGTGCTTTGCACAAGAAACAATGATGTCATTCTCTCATCTTTACCACCTTTTCATGCTTTTGGACTTACCGTAACTACATTTTTGCCTTTGCTTGAAGGTATTAAAAGTATCACTTTTGCAGATCCAACTGATGCCTTAGGGGTTGCCAAAACTGTTGCTAAAAATAATGTCACTATTATGTGTGGAACTTCAACCTTTTTAGGAATTTATGCAAGAAATAAAAAACTTGATGCTTTAATGTTTGAAAGCTTAAGAATAGTTGTATCAGGTGCTGAAAAACTAAAAAATGAAGTAAGAACTGCTTTTGAAATGAAGTTTAAAAAAAGCATTTTTGAAGGTTATGGAGCTACGGAAACTACACCTGTAGCGAGTGTAAATTTACCAAATCGTTTTGATGCGGATTATTGGCTTATACATCGTGCCAATAAAGAAGGAAGTGTAGGAATGCCTCTACCTGGAACTGCGGTACGTATTGTTGATCCAAATAATTATGAAAATTTAAAAACAAATGAAGATGGACTCATACTTATAGGCGGTCATCAAGTTATGGTAGGCTATCTTAATAACAAAGAAAAAACCGATGAAGTTATTAAAGAAATTGATGGCATAAGATGGTACAACACGGGAGATAAGGGACATTTGGATGAAGATGGTTTTTTATATATTATCGATCGTTATTCTCGCTTTGCAAAAATTGGCGGAGAGATGATTTCTTTGGGTGCAATAGAAGAAGAAATTGCCAAATTTATAGACACTGAAGTGGTTAAATTTTGTGCTACATCTTTAGAAGATGAGAAAAAAGGGGAACAAATTGCTTTACTCATAGAATGTAATAATGAAATTTTTGAAAGAGTATGTGAGGCTATAAAAAATTCTAATATACCTACACTTTTTAAACCTAGATATTATTTTCAAATAGAAAAAATTCCCCTCCTAGGTTCAGGAAAAGTTGATCTTAAAAAAGTTAAAGAATTAGCTAAAAATTTAGCCATATAATTTGAGCTTATAACAAAGCCCAAATTAAAATTGGCATAGAAACAAAAGCAAAAAGAACTCCAAAGGCTACAGCACTTACGGCTAAATTGCTATCTAGTTTAGCTTTCATTACCATAGCTCCTGCTAAGGTCATAGTAGGAGCTGCGCTTTCTATAATAGCAACAATGGTAGAATTTTTTAATTCTAAATTAAATATTTTTAAATAAAATACAAAAAATAAAGGAGCTAAAATCATTTTAGCAAAGATGACAATTACTGTAGGTTTGTAAGAGGTTTTAATCGCCATAAAGCCAAGTCCTAAACCTATGGCAAAAAGTGCAACAGGGGTTGCAGAAGCGCCAAATAAACGAATAGGAGAGAAAATAAATTCAGGTAAAGTAATTAATTTGCACAAAAAACCAAAAAGCAAAGCTAAAAAAGGTGGAAAACTAAGAATTTTTTTAACATTAGCAAGTAAACTGACTTTTTCTCCATTTCCCAAAGAAAGTATAAAAGGTCCAAAAAGTGATATAGGTAAAGTTGTGGCTAAAGCATCGTAAAATATAACTTCAGCGCTAAATTGTGGGTCATTAAATATACCAGCAACAATAGGCATACCCACAAATATAGTATTTCCAAAACAAGAAAGCAAAAACATACTGACTAAAGTTACTTTAGAAAAATGAAAAACTTTTCCAATAAGAATAGCAAAAAAAGCTGCTAGTATACAGCTAAACAATCCAATAAAAATAAAAATAATCAATGAAAAATCAAAATTTAAATGATATGCTTTATCGAAAATCAAACAAGGTAAAGCAAAAATAATAGCAAAATCTAAAAAAGTCCTAGCTTGTTTTTGCTTTAAAACGCCAATTCTTTTGGCAAAATATCCGCCTGCAAGTAAAATAAAAATTGTAAATAATGGTATAAAAACAAACATTGAATAATCCTTTTTAAGGGATGGTTTTTGAAAACGGATAGAATTATATTCTTTATACTTAAAAAAAATCTTAATATTTTTTAAGTTTTTTAAAAAAACCAATATTTTTTATTTTTTGTAACTTTAAGAAATTGTAAGTTGAAATTTGATTTTGAATAGTTGGTATTTTAAGTTGAATGATTATAATTTTAAATAATGGTGCGGTTAGCGAGATTTGAATAATGCTAATAAAAACACTACTATACAATATTTATAAATAGCATAAAAATAAAAAGTTAGGATAAAAGTTAGGAAAATTATAAACATTATGTTTATTCCTATTTTTTTAATATTTTTACCATTGTATTTAAAAGTGTATATTAAAGAGTTGATTGAATATATACCGCTCCCGCTAAAAGAAGCGAGAGCATAGGCGAGTGATTGATTGTTATATATTGTTTGAATTGGAGTTTAATTTTTTTCAATTTCTTCAAGATTATATAATGGTTTTCTTACATTTGTACTAATTTTATATTCCTTAATATATCCTGACTTAACCCAATTTCTAATTGTTAGGATATTTACATTAAGCATCTTTGCTATTTCTTCTCTATTATAATATTTTTCAACCATTTTTCCTCTCCTTTTTTTTGGGGGGGGGGTCTTCTATTTTCTGAAAATCGAGAATGGTTTCTTTTGATATGTAATAACCTTTTTCTAATTTAAAGCTTTTTAGAACACCTCTTGAGTTCCATACACGAACTGTTGTATGGGTTACAGAGTACATTTTTGCAACTTCATCGACAGAATAATAAGTTTGCTCTTTAAAGCTTCCATCTTCTTGTAGTTTTTTAATTATTTTCATTCTATTGTTATCCTTTCTAATTTTTTTCTATAAAATCTTTTTCAAGCAAATAATCTTTGTTAATGTTTAAAGAATTTTTAGCTCTTGTAACTGCCACATACAAAAGATTTAATTCTTCTTTTGCTATGGTAATTTGTTCTCTTTCTTCAAGTTCTTGCTTGATGTTTAAAAAATCATCAATAATTTCAACATTATTCCACTCTAAACCTTTGCTCTTGTGTCCTGTACTTAATATCAAATCAGCTTGTTCTTGTTTTTTAACACAACTTTTTTCAATATCTTTAATAAGCTTTATAATATCGCTATGCACATATTTAAAAAGAACAAATATTTTTTGTTTTAAGTCAACCTCTTTAGTTAGTTTCGTTGATATATTCAAGAAGTTCTTTTAAGTCGGCAAATTTTGCAATAAACTGATTTTTGATATATTTGTGTTTTTTAAACAGAAGATTTTGTATGTCTAATAACTCATCAAAACTATAACTATTCACCCCTCCCACAAAAAATAATTTTTTATTCAAATTTTTTACTGCTATATCAAATAGTTTAGCATTGGTTCTACATATTATAGCTTTTGCTTCATTTTCATCATTTCCCTTTCTTGGTTTTAGCGTTCCTTTAAAATCTCTTGGGGCATTTAAAATTCCCAAATAAGAATTGGCAATAGTAGCTATGCTTTGTGGGCATCTAAAGCTTTGAGTTAGATATAAAATATGAGATTTTGGCATAGATGCTAATACTTCTAAGGAATTTACAGCACCTCTGAATTTATAAATGCTTCGGAATGTATCTCCTATAAAAACTTTTTTAGCTTGCTTTTGGTTAAGAACAATGTCGATAACACAAGCGTTGATATCCTGTGCTTCATCCACTAAAATAAAATCATATTCTAGCTTTGGTTTTGTAAGTTGAATTAAAAGAAGTTATAAATAATTATTTGTATAGTAAAGAACTTGAAAATATAGATTTTACATCTATAAAATTGTTTGAAGGACTAATTGCAAAATATAAATTTTTTACACTGAAGATAAATTAAATACAATAAAACTAAAGTTTTATGAAATTGTTGGAATAAAACTTAAAAACATCAATAAGATAAATCAAGATAAATATTTATTATCAATTTCTGATGTTGTATGTGGATTATATGAAATTTTATTTATATAGATAATATATATTTAAAGAACACTTTATTGTTTTATAGGTGTATTTTTAGATCTTGTAGAATATTCTTTAGATTATCAAGATGAAATGCAAATAAACGATATAAAAACGACTTTTTTAGTCAATTTTCTTAATTATTTAGAAAATAATTCAAAAAATGGCAATAAACTATCAAAAAAAACAAAAATAACTTATTTGAGAGTATTAACTAGCTTTTTTTCTTTTATAAGCGATAATAATGATGATTTGTTTGTTTTTTCCTTTGATATGAAGAAAATTAGATTTAGAACAGAAAAATCAGAAGAAAATTAAATTATCTTAATGAAAATGAAATTATAAGGCTAAATAATGTTTTAGAGAAAGAAAAAGCAAAAAAGAAGTTTACAATAGTTTTAGAAAAAACTTATGCTTTATGGAGGACTTAGAATTTCTGAAGCTTTAAATGTAAAACTTTGTGATTTTGAAGAGGTTGATGATGAAATATTAAAAATATCCATAATAGGCAAGGGCGGTAAAGAACAATTTGCATTTATTAAAAAAGAAGAAGTAGATGATGAGCTTGAATATTTTAAAGAAAATATCCAAGATAGTGATTACATAATGCAAACTAGCACAGGAAAACATTTAAATAGAAGCAATGCTTTTTTGATTGTAAATAATATTTACGCTAAAGCTTTGATCAGCAAAAAAGGACTTCATTTGCTTAGACACACTTTAGCCATGAGATTAACAGCCAAAGGAACAAACCTTGTGGAATTCTAAGACATGCAAAACTAAATACTACTGCTATATATGCCAAAGCAACAAATGATACAATAAAAGCTGCGTTATTGAATAATTAATTTTTCTAAAATTGAGTATTTGCATAGACTTCAAGAAGAAGTCTATGTGTTTAAAATTGTTCTAATAAAAGTTTAGGTTCTCCGCCAAGTATTTTGATGAAATTTGCAATTCTTGATTGTATTATTTCTACGGAATACATACCTCCTAAACCGCCTAAAGCATAAAATAATTCTTCGAAAATGTCTTCTTTGTTAAATTCAAGTTCTTCTATGTCAATAAGAACAGGAGTTCGGCTACATTTTTGTAAATTTTGATATATTTTGACTAAAATCTTGATTTTTTGTAGATTACTTTCAGCCTCTAAATAAGAATTTAAGTGTATTATTAGGGTTTTTATGAGTTTTTCTCTATTTTCTTTATTTTCAA
>NZ_MJWW01000028.1:0-90542 GCF_001762445.1 Campylobacter sp. BCW_6877
ATGTCTTTTTAAATTATAATTTCCTTCAGGTATTCTTAAATCTTTACCACTTTCTAAACCCTCTTTATCTTCTTCCAAAGAAAAGCATTCAAAAAGAATTTTTTCTTCATCATCTAAAACCTTAAATTTGCCAATAACGCAAGTTTTACCAGTATATCTTCTATTAATTGTTATTTTCATTATAATTCCTTTCTTTTTATTTTTTGTATTTTATTTTTAGATTTAAACTCATTTTTCTTCTTCAAATTCAAATAAAAAAGCATTATCACCATAGGTAGTTTTATCAATTTCTTTTTTTATTCCTATAAAGCTTCTCTCGACTATAATTTCATTTTGAACTCTAAGGGCTTTTTGCATTTTTATATTTGAAAGATTGACATTTCCATAATATCCAGCTTGCCTATAAAAAAGACTCATAGGAATTTCATTTGTAAAAAGCTCTATACTTACACTATTTTTTATATTAGAAGCCCAAAGACAGCATTCATTTGCATTGCCATCATATTTTTTTAAAGCATTGGTAATATTATGCCAAGCAGGATCATTATAAATTCCGCTCGTTTTGATATTTCCTTCTATTTGATTTTTACTTGGTTTTGAAAGAACGCTAACTTCAGTATAATTTTTAGATTTTAAACCCATTCCATCTTTAGTGATTAAAAAACTGCCTTCATTAAGTCCTTTTATAATTTGCGTAGTGCTTGCTAAAGAATTTTCAAAACCAAAACGCAAATCACTTAAACATCCGCCATATTGACCACTATTTAAATTTGTATCAAAACTAATAATAATCAACTCTTGTGCTGTAATATTTTCATTTCCAAGCAAATTAATCCAACTTGTGTATTTATCATCACTTGCCACACAAAGCCAAAGTTGTTTTACATTTTCATTATAAGTTATAATTAAATCATTAACATTAGCTTTTGTTTTTGGAGTGGGAATAGAATTAGATACTTTTATTCCATTAATGCCTAAATTTAATTTCATATCTTCGAGCATCTCTTCTATAATAGGTTTAATTTCTTCTTTTGTTGGTGTTTGAGCCTTTAAACTTTCTAAAAATTCATCTTGACTTTTTCCCGTGTTTTCTTCATTTTCAAGCCAAAGTTCATAAGCACTTTTACCATCAGCTCCTTTAGCTCCATCTTGCCCTTTTAAATTTTCAAGCTGTTCTTCTGTAAAATCTTCATAAGTAAAAGGATCTCCTTTATCACCTTTTAAACTTTCTTGATTTTCTAAAACAACTTTTAATACAACTTCTTTTAAACTCTCTTCATTGATATTTGCATTGATGTCAAGCTCTTCTAGCAAGGCTTCTAGTTTTTCTTTTAATTCACTTTGTTTTATAAAGTTAAAACTTGTTAAAACTTCATTTATAGCATTTTTAATACTTTCATCGCTTGGTTTTACTCCATTTTTAAAAAGTTCTTTTAAAATTTCTAAAGCTTCACTAAAATCTTTATTGATTTCTTCTGTTTTTATGGCAATTTCTCTTAAATCCACGCTCATCTTATCCCCTTTATTAAACATTTGATCTGATGAAATAAATTACAAGAGCAATAAAAAACAAAAATCTTAAATTTATTTATTTCTAAAGCTTGCATTGCTTCTTTTAAAACAAGATCAGCTAGCCTATAATCATCTCTTGATTTTGCATTTATACACAAATAGTCATGGACAACACAAGCGCTAAAATACTCACTTTTAAAAGGTGGAAACAAAGACCAAAAAAGGCGTGGAATACTCGCTCCATCAGTTTTAAAACCTTGTGGTACAATGCCTTTGTAATTTGGTAAAATAAACTCATAATCTTGTATCACTTCAAATCTATCTTTATCATAAGGTTTTACACAAACCCTTTTTAATTCTGTTTTAGTCATTGTTTTCCTTTTTTTTAAAAATACTTCTTAATTCATCATTTCTTATTTGAGTAAGCTTAACAAGCCTTTCATCCATTCTCATAAGATCTGTTTCTATAGCTTCTAGCTTGTCATTGGTTTTTGAGCAATGTGTTTCTATAAATTTAACCAAACTATCGCTACTTGCTCTGGATACTGCAATTTGTTCTCTAATAAGAACATTAGTATTTTTGGTTTCACTTATAAGTTCTTTTGTTCTTTCCCCAGCTTCTTTATGTAAAGTTTTATATAAATGCCATGCAATCCCAGCTAAGACAAAAACCATCAATCCTAATAATGCAGATCCACTTAAAGAACCGAGCATAGCACCTTCTTTTATTATATTTTCAGTACTCATTTTTCACTCTCCCAAACAATTAAATTTAATTCTTCTAAAGATGTGGAATTTTTCACTTTATTTCTTAGTTCATCATTTTTAAAAATAATACTTTCAGTATATTTAGCGATACCAACCCCAAATTCTAAAAATTCTTCTTTGTTAAATGTAATGATTTTATTATCTTTATCAATCCAAGCAATATTTTCCAAAGGAGTATTATTGAGATTTGCTAACATTATCTCGCTAACTTTTCCGCTAATATTAATTTTTGCTTCCGTGTCAATTTGAAATATAGTATTTTTAAAAGGCATAAACAAAAGCTTTTCTTCTTTTATAGCTTTTAGTTCTTCTAATTTTAATTCTTTTAACTCTTCTAATGCTTTTTCTTTAATCTCATAAGAAATAATATAAAGATTATTTTCTTCATCATAAGTTTGAATTTGGCGAAGTTCTTCAATTTTTTCATTAAAACTTGGGATTTCTTCTTTAACTTTAGCAAAACCAAGCTCTTTTAAAAGCTTATCATCGCAAGCACTTAAAAAATAAGTATCTTGTGCATCAATTTCACCTTCTTCGTTTTGTATTTTTACATCTTTTAAAAAAATATCATCATATTTTAAACTTTTATTTTTTAAATCATAAAACATATTTACCCTTTCTTAATTCCAGTATAATGTTAAATTTGCTCTTGGGTTTAATCTATCCCCATCATTTAAGTTCCAACCAGCACTTGCATTTGCACTACCGCTTTGCCAAGAACTTAGCATTATTTGTAAGTTGTTTATATTTCCAAAATTGAATTTTTTCTCTACTTTGATTTTTGCATTGGCAGTGTAATATTTACTTAAAGCATGCAATTCTACACTAGAGTTAAATTGTTCCATGTGATATGCAAAGTATTTGCGGAAGTTTTATTAGACATATTTCCAGTCGTCCAAACTTCGCCTAACATAACCACTTCTTTATTATTAATATTTGATGGCAATACCACTGCTTGTTTATAAATCATGTCTAGCTTTAACATATAATTATAATTTGCAACCGAGCCTCCTAAAGATGGAGGTAAATTTAGTGCTATACCATTATTAGAAAGAAGGAGACAATTC
Source organism: Campylobacter sp. BCW_6877 (assembly GCF_001762445.1). Classification (NCBI taxonomy): domain Bacteria; kingdom Pseudomonadati; phylum Campylobacterota; class Epsilonproteobacteria; order Campylobacterales; family Campylobacteraceae; genus Campylobacter; species Campylobacter sp. BCW_6877. Next base: position 3,348 of record NZ_MJWW01000028.1, read on the forward strand.
ATTTTAAGTCCTTACTAATCTTACATTATTCGAAGCTATGCAAAAATAAGCAAAAGTTTCAGTGCCACTAAATCCACTTTGAGCTATTCTAAAATTAAAAGGGGCATTAAAAGCTACTACATTTTGACAATTATTTATGGTTATTGTTCCGCTTTTTCCTACTCCTCCAAAATTAGCTATTCCTATGCTTGTTCTTGCATTTGCTGTTAAAATAAAATGTTGAGCTTGTCTTAAATCTAGATTTATACTGCCAGTTGTGCCAAGATTTTTAATTCCACCACCATAATCTACATACCATTTTCTAGTTAAGTGATTATCATTTGTTGGATTGGCCCGAGAAGTTAATGCCTGATTAAAAGTATTTGTGCCATTAAATATATTATCTCCATTTAAATTTGCTTTTGTATTTAAAGCGGTATCTACATAGATTTTATTTGTTAAATGGTTATTATTAGTTGGATTTACTTTTACTAAAATAGGATTAGCAAAAGTTTTATTTCCATATTATCTCTTCATCACCATTTAAACTTACTTTTGTATCTATAAGTGCTTCTAAAGTTTTAATAGTTATATCTAATACTTTTTGTGTAATTAGCTTTTTATCTTTTTCATTTTGCTCTAACTCATTGTTTTTGTCCTCTAAGTTTTGATTAGCTTCTTCAAGTTCTTTTTCAATTTCCTCTTTTTTGTTAATTAATTCACCAGCAATCTCTTTTTCAAGCTCAGCAATTTGATTTTCAAGTTCTTCTTTTCTCTCTTCAAGTTCGCTTGTATCAGCAGGTGGTTCTTGACTTAAAGCCTCATCGATTTGATTTTTAATTTCCTTTAATTCCTCATTTTTTTGCTTTAATTCATCATTATTGTTTAAAGCTTCTTCAATTTGCTTTTTTATCTCTTCAAGCTCTTGTTCTTTATCTTTTATACCTTGCTCTATATTTGCAATTTCATCTTTAATTCCATCATCTTTACCATCATCTTTCTCATTAAGCAAAGAAAGAAGATATTCAACATTAGCCTTAACACCACTTATATCATAGATTCTTGCTTGATTGTCAATCTCATCTATGCACTCACCTTTTTTAGTTTCAAGCTCATTAAGTCCTTGTTCTTTTGTTTGGATTATTTCATTAAGGCTTTGATCTTTTGTTTCATTTATTTTATTGAGTCCGTTTTCTTTTGCGCTCACAAGCTCATTTAAAAAATCTTGCTTATTCTCGTTTAAACTATGCAATTTTTCATTAAAAATAATACTAAACTCATTTTTCTTTGCTTGATAATTCGCATTAAAAATATGATTTAAGTTGTCAATCATAACTTTAGAAGTATCTACAAGAGTAGTAAATTCTTTCTTTTGAGTTTCAAAAACCTCTGTGACTTCATTTCTTTCATCACTTAAACCTTTGAGCATTTCTTCCATTTGTTTTATTGTTTCTTCAGCTAAAACTTTTAATTCTGTTTCATAAATTAACTTATCATTACCTAGTTCTTTTTTAGCAACTTCAGCTAACCTACCTAAATCTTCATTAGCTATCAAAGCTCTTTGATTAAACCTATCATAACTTTGTTCAAAATGTATTTTATACCCTTCACATTTTGCTGTAAGTTCATCAAATTTAACTAAAGCTTCATTTTTTACTTCATTTAAATTTTTTAATATTTCATTTTGTTTATCATTTAAAGAAGAGTAGATACTTTCAGACTGTGATTTTAAATCTCGTTCTAAATTTTCTATTTTACTTTTAAAATCTTTTATAATTTGGGAATAAGATGTTATATCATTTTCAAATTCTTTATATAAAGCTATAACTTCTCTTAAATCTTCTATATTTTGCTTGCTTTCTAAAAGTAGTTCATATGCACTAGCTATTTCTTTATATTTAACTCCAATATCAAATTTAATTTCTTCTAGCTTTTTAACACTATCTATCATTTCTTGATTTAATCTTTGGTTTTCAAAGAATATAGTGTTAATTTTATTTTTTATAATTTCGCTTGCTTCACTTACTACTAATTTTGCTTCATTTACTAAATCTTTTACTTCTTTTTTAATACTTATTAATTCAGGTTTTATTTCTTTTAATTCATCAACATTTAAATGTAAGCTATCTACAATTTCTAAAGCATGATTAAGTTCACTTAAAATTTCATCTTTAATTTTTGTGTTCAAATCAAAATATTCTTTTACAAAATCTTTATTTTGTTTAATTTCATTAATATAATTATCTAAATTAAATTTTATTTCTTCATATTTCTGTATATCTTTTTTTAAATTCTCAAACTCTTCTGTATTATTTTCTAAAAAATCTTTAATGTTTTGTATTTCTTGTTTATTTAAAGAAAAATCTTCATACGCTTCTTTAATATAATCAAATTTTGCATTTACATTGTTGTATTTTTCACTTATATTTGAATATTTTTTATTAATATCATCATATTTGCTTAAAATATCATCATTTTTATCTACAATATCATTTTTAAATTTTAAACATTCATTTTTTAAAGATTCGCAAGCTTGTTTTAAGCCTACAACTTCATCAAGTCTTGTATTGTCTATTGCTTCTGAAATGCTGTTTATTCTAGCTAAAACTTGATTTATGATTTCAAGTTTTTCTCTACCTGTTTTTAATTCATTTAAGCTTGTTCCCATTTTTAACCTTCATAATAATCACTATCTTTAATTCTCTTTTCACAAAAGAAAAGCAGATCATCCATGGCTAAAAGCCATTTTTTATCATCTAAATAAGCTATAAAATCAGCACTATTTATACTTTGCACATAGTCTTTATAACTCAAAGCTCTATTAAATTTTTTTGCGAAATTACAATTACAACCATGTTCTTTCATCATCAAGCTCCTTGCCATCATTAGCTATATACTCATAAATTATCTTGTCACATAATGCCAGAAAGTCTTTTTCTTCGCATCTTGTAATCAAATAACAAACATAATTAATCACAGCAAAACTAAGTGTTTCATCTATCATTAAATGTTCTTTTTCATTGTCAAAATCAGGCTCATCAGGAATAATCAAAAAATGATTATTTCTAACTTGCCTAAAAACTTTTTCGCCTTGCTCTACATTTTTTAAAAGAACGCTAGGAACACATTTTGATAAAATATAATAAAATGCTTCCATAAAATAAGCTTTCAAAACTTCATCATCTTCTATCATTTTGTAAGAATTTTTAACTTTAGCGATAATGAGTTTTTTAGCCATAATACAAAGCATTATGCACCTTTTGCTGCTTTTAAAACCGCTTTAGCCTTTGCATTATTTCCACTAGTTAATCCCACGCCTATAGCAAAAGCATCAGCATTTCTTACTTCTAAAGTGCTTTGCGTATAAAATCTTTTTGCTTTTACAGTAATATCAGTTGGAACATCTTCAATCATAGTAGGAATATAAAGCCCATGTTTCATATACTCAAAATCCCCAGCAATTAAAACATCACCCAAACCATATTTAGGGCTTAATAATCTATGCATATGGAAATTTACCGTTCCAAAATCTGTTTCAAGGCTTACTACTTGTCCTGCTAGTTTTGTTTCATTGCCTAAAATTCTTGTAGCAAATTTGTTAATAGCTCCTTTTAAGTCAGCTCCTAAAAAGACATCTTTAGGCGTAACTCCGCTATTCCAAATGGTTTGCAAAATTTGATTAAGTTTATCTTCTGTTAGTTCTGTTGCAGTTCCGCTCCAATCTCCTGTTTCATCAAAAGCTAATACATTTCCACGCTTTCCATCAGCAAAGCTATCTTTTCCTTTAGCGATATAATGAAAAAGTCCAGCCATTTCTCCACTTGTTGCTTCTTGTGCTTGAACATAATCTTTGAAAACTGATTTTTTTACATCACTATCTCTGCCTAGACCAAATAAAGCATATTCCATATCCATTTTATGTTCTTTGGTTTTTTTGCCTATTTGATACTCCATTTCATTGCCACCATATTGATTTGCTTTTAACAAAGCTTTTGATACCATGGCTTCGGTAATGAATATTTGAGTAGCATTTGTAGTTTTTTGGGCTGTGTTTTTTGTTTCACCTACAAATTTACTTAACTCTAAATTTGCATTCTTTTTTGGTTCTTCAAAAGTATCAGTAATCCAACTATGAGTTAAAGGATTTGTAACCTTTGAAGTACCTATTTTATTTAAAATTGGTGTTTCAGTAGCTCCAATTTTAATAATCGTTTCATATATTGATTGTTTTAACTTAACATTTTCTGTTGCGGGTGCTGTATGCCCCATTGAAGGTAAAGCCATTTTTAAATTCTCCTTAGTTTAGTTTTAAGGATTTTTCCAAAAATGACTATTTCAAATATAGTGTGTTTTGAAATGAAATTAAATTTTTAAGTATTTTTTATGTATAATTTTATAGTTTTAAGGATATCTCTTTGAAGACTTTGTAAAAAGTTTGAAAGGAGGTTAAGATGAATGAAGTTATTATAATCTTAATGCTTTTAGTAGTCCTTATCGTAGCGATAAAGAGCTAGATAAGAACTAATCTTTTAATATAGTTAATGATATTTTAAAGAAACCCTGCTTAGTTTATCCTTAAAACACTAAAAAGTCTTCAAAAAAAGCAGGGTGAAGACTTCAAATATTTATACTTTTATAAAGTTCTAAACATTCTAAGAAATCATTTTGCATTCTTAAAAGTAGTTTATTCTCTTTGTTTTCATCATCTTTTAAATCTTTTAACATTTTTTCTAGCTTTAAGGCATAATTTTTAAAAGTTTTAAAATCAAAGGCATATAAACCATTTTTAGCCAATATACAATTTAATTTATCTTTAAAATTGTTTTTACTTTGTTCTAAATCATACTTTAAAGCTTTAATCTCATTCTCATATTTTTGCTTTTGCTGTGCTAATTGAGATTTGTAACCTAAACTTTGTCTAAAAGCTAACTTATCGTGCTTCTCATATTCAATATTTCTTAGTCTTTTTTCCATTTCATTAAAAGCTTTGATAAACTCGATTTTCCATTTATAAGCCTTTTCACCTGTAAAACCCATCACTAAAAGAGAAAAACCATCACGGGTGATTTTGTAATACGGCTCACTTCTAATAACTGCCCCAAATTGAGCGGTTCTCTCCGTAAGCTTAAAATTAAGCTCACGAAATTCATCTTGTGGCAATTCATCAATTTTTGCTAAAATATTCTTGTGTTCTTTCTTGAACACACTAGAAATACTTAATGAAGTGGTGTAGGTTTGGTCGCCCACCGCTTCAAAACTCACATTCTGCCCGTTTATAACAACTAAATCTGTCATAAAAACTCCTTTGTAAAAAATATTGTTTAACTAACTAAACGCTGTAATTATATATTTAAAAAATATTTTTGTCAAGGCTTAATATAGGTTTTAACTAATTTTTGATATAATAAAACTATTGAAACAATATAAAAAGGAGAAAAATGGATAATAATGAATTTGAAAAATTATTAGCAAAAGCAAATCTTGGCAAAAAAGAATTCTCGCAAATATCAAATACACCGTATCAAACTATAATGAATTGGAAAAGAATAGATAGTGTGCCTGATTGGACTAAACCTTTTTTAGAAAATCATTTAAAAGTAAAATCATACGAGCAAATAAAAGAGATAGTTTTTAAAATTGAAAAACCATAAGGATATTAAATGGATATAGAAACATTTGAAAAAAAATTAAATGAATTAGAGCTTACAAAAAAAGAATTTGCAAATATGGTCGGAGCTGTTTATAATGGTGTTATCAATTGGAATGCAAAAGGCGAAACACCCAAATGGGTTGATAGTTGGCTCATTAATTATGAAAAAGCAAAAGTTTTAGATGAAATTTCAAAATCTATAAAACCTTTTATAAAATAAAAATAGTGTATTTTAAAGCAAATTATTTATTTTAAAAAAAGTAAGATTATAATATATAAATAAGTATAAATTAACTATAAAAAAGGTATAATTTAATTAAAATCAGTATAAGCTAAGAATTTTAAGGAGTAAAAATGTCAAACATAAATGCTTTTTTATTTGGCTTTACAAATATGTTTAATGCAGATATCCTTAAAGCTACATCTTTAAAAGATAGAAAAACAATGATAACTGATTTTTATAAAAAATCCGAAGAATTAAGAAAACATAGCAATGAAGAGTATAACGCCAAATTCGAAAAAATCACAAAACAAAAATAAGGAAAACCAAAATGACAAAAACACAAGCTTTTGTAGATGGTTTTGTAGGTAGACCTATAAAAAACGAATGCTTTAATTTATGGGATTTAAATGCTATTATAAGAGAAAAACAAGCAAAATTATATAAAGAGAATATTGAATTTAGAGAGAAACAAATTGAAAAAATCACAAAAACAAAAAACACCTAATACTATTAAACAAGAAAATCAAAATAAAGAAAATCCATCTCAAACTTTCAATACTCAGCTTAATTTTCTTATGGAAAATGAACTTAATGCTATAGGAAAATTGCCTAAAGATTTAGCAGATAGAATTGTGACAATGCTAGAGAAATCTTTAGAGTATAAAAAAGATAACGATAATAAAATACTAGATTTAGAGAATAAAAATATAGAAACTAGAAAAAAAGATATAAAATCTTATCATTTTTGGAATGGTTTTGGAATGGTATCTTTTCTACTTATAACTATTACTAGTATATGTGTTGGATTATATCTTATTCTTAATGGGCATAATGAAGGTGCTTATTTTGCTTTTATATTAGGAGCATTGACACTTTTACCTAAAATAATTGATTCTATAAAAAACAAACCTAAAAATTAATTTACATTTTCTTTATCTTTTCCTATTAATATTAAGAATAGTTTGAAGATTGAAGCAATTGTAATAAAATTAAGGGATAAACCCTTAATTTTTATTTATCTTCTCTCCTTTCTTTTAATTTAATAAGATTTTTTAGCGCATGAGTGCCTATTTTTCCTGCTATTTCCCTGTTATTTTTTTTATCTCTAACCTTATCTATTTTTTGCTTTCTAGCTATAACTTGTTTTATTTTCTCAATTCTTTGCTTTCTAGCCTTTTTATCATTTTGTATTTTTTCATCAAGTCTTTGTTTTACGCTTTTTTTATTCTTTTTCTCTACTTCTTTATTCTTAATATTCTCTTTTATATCATCCATTAAGTTTTTTTTAGGCTTAGCTTGGGTAGAATTAGGATTATTTAGGGAATGTGCATTCGCACCAGCCTTCTGTCCGTGCTGATAATCATCAGCGACACGGAGTGTGGGAGTAGGCGACCCCACCCCTAAATGTTTCTTATTTCTATCGTTTAGCCTATCAATTTCTTTTTCTTTATTGCTAGATATACTAAGATGTCCAACTTTGCCTATATTTTCACCTTGATTGACTATACCCATTTTACCTAATTTACCATTTTTCAAATCCTTGGCAACCAAAGAAATATCTAATTTATTGTTTGCATAGTATCTATTAGGATTATTTGCTATTTCTTTAATCACTCTTGCAACGCTTCCATTTGTTTTAAACATTTCAGGGTGTTTTTCTTGTAGTCTATGCAAGTTAGCTTTTAATTCATTTATATTTAAATTTAAATTCTTTTTCACATTATCATTTAAGCTAAATTCTACATTATAATTATTTTGTTTAGGCTTAGTTTGATACATCACAAAGCCATTCCCTTGCACTAAATCCTTAATCTTGGTATTAAACTCACTCTTAGCTTTTACAGCTTCTTCTTTTAATGCTTTATCTTTAATACTTTCTATAAATTCTTTACTAGCTTTATTAAAATCTTGCAAGGTATTAATATTTGCAAAAGCTCTTCGCATTTGTATCCTAAGTCCTGCTCTCTTGCCAATTTCTGCAAATCTTAAAAAAATAAAAGCCACATGATCTGTAAAGCTATTTACAAGCATAGTCATAGCTCTTGCTTTAAAGTCAGTTGATATACCTTTTCCAGCTTCTTTTGCCTTAGTATTAAAAATACCATCAATGATATACTCAAAGCTTGAACGCAAATTATAAATACTTTTTAAAACCTGTATTTTCTCTTTTGCACTATTACTTTTAGGAGTAAAATTCTCAATATCTTTCATTAATTTAGGATAATTAACTATATACTTGCCATTAAACTCAAGCTTGTTTTTATCTATAAATCTTTTTATAATTTCATCATCTAGTATGATTAACTCTTTATCATTAAGTCCCTTACTTATGCTTTCGTAGTTTTTCTTAGGATTGGTTTCATCTATAAGTTGTTTTAATTTTTTAGTAATATCTTTTTCACTGCCTGAAAGTTTATCTGCTATATTGCTTTTTTCATAAGTTTTAAAAGCTTTATAATCACTTCTAATCTTGGTTAAAATCTCCTTTGCTTCTTGTGGATTAGTAGCATTTTTTACCATACTATCTAATAGGTTTTGTTTTAAGTTTTCTAAAAAGCTATTAAAATCATAGCTTTTATTTGTTTTTATCTCTTCACTAAGCTCTTTAATGCGTGTATTAAGTTTTGTAGCACTCATAGGAGTATTGCTATTTAATTCTTTTAAAAAGTCTTTTAAAGCTTTAGGTATGTTTTGCCCAAAAAAATCAGCGTTCTGTATTAAATCATTTAAGTTTTTTTTATCTATTTTTATGCCATTTGGATTAAGTTCATCTAGTTTATCAAGTCCTTTTCCATACTCTTCATAAGCTCTTAATTTTCTAGTGTTATTTAAATCATAAAGATTTTTAGCACTAAATTCATTATCAAGCTTTAAGTTTTTAAGTAAAGCTTCATCGCTATTTGCTAAAGTATTACCAACTTTATTAGCAACTTCAGGCTTGGCGATTAAAACATCTCTTGCCATTTTTGCTAAATCATCGTCCATTAAAGACATGTTTAAGAGATTTTGTTGATTTAGTATTGCTTCTTTTGAACCTATATTTTTGCTAAATGTTCTTAAACCTTCCTCTGTTTTTTCTAAAATATTGTTTATAGTTTTATTTTTTGACATTTCTTTAAAGTAATTAGCCTTATTAGCAATAGTATCAACAATAGCATTTCCTTGATTGACCTCTAAAGGTATTTTATTTGCATTTTTTAAAAGCTCATCATAGACGCCATTACCTTTACTATCTGCAATTTCTTTAGCATAAAGTCTAGAAGTTTCGCTACCTTGTGAAGCTAAATCATTTAAAATACTAGGGCTTATTTTTCTAAGCTTATCCCCTATATTTTCTTTTAAATTACCACCTTTTACTGCCATGCCATCTATCATATCTTTACCAGCTTGTGCTCCTGTTTTAACACTGCTTATTAAATCACCAACACTTTTATATGTTTTTCCTATTCCCTTTATAGCTGATCCAACTACAGCACCTGCTAAGGCATCTTCTGCGGCTGCACTTCCAAACCTTTTAGCATAGTCTATATAACTTGCTTCAATTCCTGTATTGTTACTTTGTGAATGAAGATCCGATACGGCACCGCTTCCAGCACCAATTGCAGATGGTGCGAAATAATTTAAAGCTTTTTTGGCTATTGTTTGTCCTGCTGTTTTTGCTAAACTTCCAGCATATCCACCGGCTACAGAAAATGCTAACTCGTTTTTAGTGCTAGCAAGTGTATTTCTAAAGCTAGGAGTAAAATCAACTTCTTTTCCATTTTTATCAACGCCTATATATTTATAGTCTCCATTATTTATTTCTAAAAATGGTTCATACCGTGAGCGTTGGCATATCAAAAGGGACTTATATGATTGGTGGCTGCGGAAAATAAAAGAGGGAGCTTCTGTAGGGCATAGATACAGCTGCCTTTGCGTTTTGGCGTCCTATGCCGTTAAGTGCGATATTCCGGAAGATGAGCTTTTTACGGACGCTTTTTCCCTATTGCAGTTTCTTGATGATATGTCAGATGATGAGCATAACCGTTTTACTAAGCGTGATATAATGGACGCTATGCAGTTTTATCAAGAAAATTATGTCACATATAGTCGAAGTGAAGCGGAAAGAGTATCGGCTATTCCTATGCCAGCGAATAAAAGGAATTACCAAAAACAGGCTGATCACTTAGAAGAAGCAAGGGCAATTCGTGATATTCGTATGAAAAGACAGGATAGGGATTGGAGAGAGGGAAATGGTAGACCAAAAGGCAGCGGAGAAAAGTCGAAGATTGTCGAAGAATGGCAGCGTCAGCACCCGGACGGAAAGAAAGCAGACTGCATACGGGAGACAGGATTGAGCAAGCCCACAGTTTACAAGTGGTGGAAGTAGGGCATACTTGAAATGCCGAAAGGCATATGGTATAATGCCAGTAGGCGAAAATGACAGAAGTGCTCATGTGGCACAGCAAAAAGCCCCGGAGGTCGCAACTCCGGGGCTTTTCTATTCCGTTCTGGGTGGGTGGCTTAATCCCAAGGCTGGCTACCAGTTATTCTTCTCCGTCCAACCATTTGCAGATGTAGTAGGCAACTACACTTGCCAAAACAGAGAGAAAAAATGACAGAAGTTCACTCATGCGGTTCACCCCCTTTCTCTACCTGTCTGGGGGCGGTAGCGTCGTTCATTATATCACAGGGGCAGAAATGCCACAAGAAGCCATTTCCCCTTGTTTATCATCAAAGCCATAAGGAAAAGAGTGTCAAGGGCGGTCATAGACCGCAGCGTTTACCCTTGATACTCTTTTTTGTTGGCTATAATGCCGGAGGGGAAAACGGCTGTCCGTCCGTTCCGTTACTTCCCCCTGTGCTTCAAGGTCTGGTCGGATTCCCTGCAACGGCAGAACTCCGTGTAGGATAATTCCACATAGCCGCCACTTTCTCTGATATATACCTTTCTTGGTGCATATTTCACCATAAATACCTCCCATCTGAATTTTTGAAATGTAAAAAATCCAGATGGAGAGGCGGAGAACGACACCGCATATCAGAAACAGCCCTACGGCACTTTCCAACAAAAATCGACAAAAGAAAAACCGCAAAGGCTCTGTGACCTTTACGGTTATAGGAAATAGTAATTCTATTGTATGGAGATTGTACTTCTACTTTCAAGGTGAGAAGTACCGTTGCACTGGCAGAAATTTTTTTAACTGGTTTCCTGCCGTTCTCTGATATGCTATGTATTGATAAATTTTGCTTCGTATGAGCAGATAGATAACTGCCCGAAAAAAGGACATAAAAAAATCCCTCCAAATTTAAAAACAAATTCAGAGGGTAATTTAGGGTATAACAAAATAACCCACCCGAATATCGTTTTTTTTATTTGGTGAGTTTGTTCTTTCAAATACGAAACAAAAAGAGCCGATGATTCGTGAATTGTTCCACAATTTCATCGGCTCTGCGTCTTAAGCGTCTGGCTCTTTGATGACAGTTATCTTCAAGTTGTCAACTTTAATCAATCTTTCTTGTCTGCATTTTGGACAATAAAGGGGATAATTCTCCAAAACAGTGTCCTTCCTAATTTTATTACGGGTTTTGCTCCCACAAACAGGACACAATATCCATTCGCATTTCATCATAATTAGTCTCTAATCCTTTCAAATCTCATTTTATATGACTTTTGCAAGCTGTTAAGCTAACTTGTGGAACATATGCCGAACCTTATCTATACGGCTATTCGGGCGGCGGGGTTGGCAAATAAATTTACCAATAGCTGGCTGGTATCCTTTTAACTCTGTCAAGCAGACTCCCTGCCCATTTGTGAAACAAGTTAAATCGTTCCTGTATTCTTGAATACATCTAGCAGGGATTTCTCCTTTCAGAATGACCTCGTCATTCTTTATCTGAGTACTTACAATATCTGCACAATACCTTGGAGCATCATGATACGCCCGTGAGAGATATTCCTGCGGTGCATAAATTTCAAAGTGGAGATATGGCTCTAATAGTTCTGTCCCTGCTTTTTTTAAAGCCTGCTCCAATACGATAGGGGAAAGCAGCCGAAAGTCTGCGGGGGTACTTACAGGACTATAATACAATCCATATTCAAAACAGATTTTACAGTCTGTCACTTTCCATCCATACAGCCCCTGCTCGCAGCCATAAAGAACCCCCTCCATAACCGCATTTTGGAACGATTGATTTAAATATCCAAGTGAAACTCTGCTTTCATACTGCACTCCGCTTCCAATAGGGAGCGGCTCTATGGACAACCCGACAGAAGCCCAGAAAGGATTTGGCGGGACTTCTATGTGGATGGTATATTCTGCTTTTCTAAGCGGTCTTTCCATATATATAACAGTAGGCTCTTTTATTTCTGCCTCCACATGATATTTTTCCTCAAGGATGGCACAAATGACTTCCATCTGCACATTCCCCAAAAAAGAAAGTATAATCTCATGCGTTGTAGTATCCACATAATATTTTAAAAGAGGGTCGCCATCTGAAATTTCTGTAAGTGCCCCAAGCAATATTTCCCGCTGTTCAGATTTCTTTACTGCAATCGTTGTTTGGAGCATAGGGAGAGGATTTTCAATAAATTTTCTCTGCGGCAACAGTATTTCGTTCCCCAAAATACTGTTTAGCTGCAAAACATCATTTGGTAAAATTACAATATCACCAGAGCAGGCTGTATCGGATGAATATAATTCACCGTTTGTCGGAACACACATCTCTGTGATTTTTATTTTCTCTTTTTCAGATATTCTAATAACATCCCTCAAATGCAATGTTCCGCTATATATACGCACATAAACAAAACGCCGCCTTTTCTCTGAATATTCAATCTTAAAAACCTGCCCGCATAGTTCAGATTGACCTTCAGGCGTTGATGAATAAAATTTACTAGCAATTACTTCTATAAGCTGCCGAATCCCCAGATTGTTTTTAGCGCTTCCGTGATAAACGGGAAATAACGTTCCGTTTTGGAATCTCCTGTTTTCTTCCTGTTCCAGTTCTGACATTTTAAACGGTTTCCCTGACATATATTTCTCTAATAGTTCATCGTTTCCCATAATTACCGCATCCCACTGTTCCATATCGTCATTGTCCGTTACATTTATATGGGGATGCTGCCCAACCTTTTGCTTCACTATAATTTCCGAAGAAAGCTTTGCTTTCATTTCCCGATATACCATTGGCAAATCAATCCCCTCTTGGTCAATTTTATTGATGAAAAAAATTGTCGGAATCTTCATTATCTGTAGTGCATGAAACAGTATACGGGTCTGTGCCTGTATGCCATCCTTTGCAGAAACTAATAATACTGCTCCGTCTAATACGGATAAAGAACGGTATACTTCCGCCAAAAAATCCATATGGCCTGGCGTATCTATAATGTTGACTTTTACATCCTCCCACTGAAAAGATGTCACTGCTGTCTGGATAGTGATTCCCCTTTGACGCTCCAAATTCATTGTATCTGTCCTTGTTGTGCCTTCATCTACGCTCCCTAGTTCTGCAATTGCACCACTGGTATACAATAAACTTTCCGTTAATGTTGTCTTTCCTGCGTCAACGTGAGCCAGAATGCCTAAGTTAATTATTTTCATGTGATTTTCCTCCTATCAACACCCAAAAAAGGGCATAAAAATACCCAGTGATAAATACTCCTATCACTGGGTAAATAACTCCAATAGCCCTAATTTTTTTATTTCATCGTATGCGATTTGAAAAATTTGCTTTTGCTCTTCATTGCTAGGGCTAGTAAAAATTCTAGGTAGCAACCCACCTGATACCTGATTTGTTGCATCTTCTATTTTTTGCCTTACTCCTTCTTCTCCGCTTGTAACTCTTGGAGAAAGATAATCTAATCCTTCAGATATCATTCTTTTTGGATCTATAAGGTTATTAAAATCTTCTAGACCCTTATTTATTTTACTCCATACTCCTTGTTCTTGTGGCTCATTTTGGCTTACTTGTGGTGCTTGATACATACTCATAGGCTTACCATCCAAAGCTAATTCTTCTTGCGAATTAAAATTGTTTTGTTGCTGATTATTTTGCATAAATTGATTATATTTATTCTGCAAAAAATTATCATCAATATCTATATAAGTTTTTCCTTCTGGTATATCTATATTCATATCAAAAAGTTGCATTGTTTTTGCACCTTGTGGTATTTGTATTGTCATCTTTTATCCTTATTATCTAAATGTAATCATATTGTTTTGTTGTAAAAAATCTTGAGTTAATTGTTGTTGCGGTTGTTGTGATAAAATCTTATTTAATGGCACTCTTTGCCCTTGAGAAGCTAAAATATTTCCACCATTTATAAAATCTTTTATCATAGCCTTTTCATTTTCTAGCTTTTTATACATATTGTTATAATAATTTTCTATATTATCTCTATCTTTTAAATACCTTTCTGTTTTCCAAATATCCATATATTCTTTTTTTAAGGCATCATTTTTTACTCTATATAGTATTTCTACTGCTTTTTCAATATCATGTTTAGCATACTTATCAAAGAAGTAAAAACTATCTGTTTTAACCAATTCTTCTAATCTATGCCTATCTTCATTGCTCATCCTGCCACTTGTGATATTAACTAGTGCTAAATTTATTTCAGCTTTTAGCTTATCTGCGAATTCTTGTTTTAAGTTTTTACTATTGTTAAAAGGAGTATTTCTTAATTTTTGACTTATGGTATCTCCAAATCCATAAATATCATTTAAATTTATATTTTGCGTTTTAGCGGTTTTTGCAAAATTATACAAATCCCCGCCATTACTTTCTTTGCTAAAAACATCTTTCATTGTTTGTAGTTCAGTTAAATTGCTATTAGTATCTATACTAAAGCCTGAATTATTATTTGTTTTATTAGTATTTTTACCAGTTAAATAATCTAAATATTTTTGATTATAATCTTTATCTTCTTTATATTTAGCCCAATTTAAAGCATTATCTTGAGCTTGTTTTTGTCTTTCAAGGTCAAATTTTTGCAAGGCTAAAGCATTATTAAATTCATTTTGCAAAAGCTGATTATTTTGCATAGCCTGATTAAATTCCATTTGTTGCTTTCTTAAATCTTGCTCTTGCTGAAACTCATTAGCTTTAACTTTATCATCAAAACTTTTGCTCATGATGTCATATAAGACACCACCGACTTTTCCTGCGTTTTGTATAACGCCTGTATCAGGATTAAATACTACTCTTTGTGGGTTATAAAATGCCATTTTGTTTCCTTTATTCTTTCTTTTAAAATAAAAGATTTAAGGAAGTTTGTGTATAATTTCAAAAGGGTGCAACGCCAAAGGGTCGCCACCCTTTAGCGTTAATTTACCGCCCAGTTGGGAGGTGATTAAATTGCTAACCAAAATTATAGTTATAATTATACTACTTTGTATAATTATAGTCAAGGTTTATTAATACTTGATTTCCCCTTTTAAAGGGGAGCTATAATTTCCCTTTGGCTTCCTTAAATCCAAATCTATTTAATTGCTCCAAACATTTTGAAGTTTATTTTCCATATTCTTTCTTCTGTTTAACTCTTCATTAGCTAGATATTTATTGAAGTTATAAGCATCTTTTTGTAGCTCATAATTCTTTTGTGCCATCTTTTGCTGATTATAAGCACCATATAAAGCACCAGCACCGCCTAAAACATTTCCTAATCTATCAAAATTAGTTACTTTATTTGCATCAGAACTTTTAAACAACCAATCTCCAAAATTACTAAAAGAATTTTTTAATCCATTTAAAAAACCACTACTACTACTTGCTAAATTTGGAGTAAAATTGCTTGTTTTCATCAAAGTATCTGCAAAGCTAGAGCCTAGTCCTGTACCACCTTTTAAAGCTGTTATAAAATCCATGATTTCTCCTTTATACTAAACTTAATAATTCTTTACCGAGATCTATCTCGCTAACTTCGCCTTTTTTTAACTTATCGTTAAAATCACTAGTTCTTACATTATTATTTGCACTTGATAAATCTTCAGCTTTTTTAGCATTATTTGATTTTCCGACCAAATTTAGTAAGGTTTTCCAGCTGTCAATATTACCTTCGCCTAAACCATTTAATTTTGTTGCAAGTTCTGCCATAGCCTTTAAATCCGTATCAGGATAGGCTTTTCTTAACTCGCTTTCTACTTGTGCGTATTTAGCGATTAGTGCATCTTGTTCTTCTTTGTCTTTTTGCTTTTTATCAAGCTCTTCAAGCCTTTTTAATTTCTCATCAAGTCCATCAAGTCCTAATTCTTTTAAATACTGCTCTCTTTGTAATTCTTGTTCGCTTGGCTCTTTTTTTGGATTTTTTAAAGCTTCAAGCTCACTCATTAAAGCATTTAATTTGTTGTCATTTTCACTTTTATAAGCTTCAAACATCGCCTTATAATCAGGCTCGTTCTCATTAGCAACCTGCATAGGTTCATTATCTGCTACTTGCGTAGGTTCATCGCCATTATTAGCAACATCTCCTTTATCATCATCTGTTATGACATTTATTAAATCTTTTAAAGCATCATTTTCCATCTTCTTCATCCTTTATTTTATTGATTATTACATCTAAAAAAGCCATAGTATCTAAAGCTTTTAACCTTAACTCTTTCTCATCATTATTTTTTGCTATATAAAAACATTCACTATATTTTGCTTTGATAAAATCTATTAATTTCTTTCCTCCTTTGGTTTTAGATATATCGCTTTTAATTTCAATATTGAGCATTGTTTATCCTTGTTGCATTTCTTGCTTATTCTCAAAAGCAAATAAACTATTTACATTCTTTACACCTAAAATTGGTAATAATTCTTTAGTAAGTTCTTTGCTAGCATTTATAATCCCATAAGCAGAATTTGCATCGCCTATGCTCATATACATTTGATATAATTGTGAAAAAACTTGCATACTAGCTTGAATTCCTGCACGTCTAATTTCTTTATTCATGGCACCTGTGCCGGTTTGAATTTTAAATCTAAAACTAGGTATATCCTCTCTTTGAAAACCATTAAAAAAATTATCTTCTCCATACTTAAAAACAAGCATTGCAAATCTATCAAATAAAGGCTCTATAAAAGTTTCGTTATACTGTCTTATATAGTCAGCACTTCTTCTTCCACCTTCTTGTGCTTTTATGCTAATTTCTGTTGCTGTTTCATTTTGTGCAGTTTGAGCTCCATTGTTTTGTGGACTAACTCCTGTAACTTCTGTGAGTTCGCTTTCTAAAAGCTGTAAATTTATTCCCGCACTATTTACATTTGGTGGTGGTAATATTTGCACACCCTTTGGATCATCTGTATATATTGGTTTTCCTAAGGTTTCTATATCTTCTCTGCTTACTCCCATTGATTTTGGCATCATTATTTTAGGCATGATATGAGTTCTTACTGCATCTATTAAAAGATTTCTAGTTATATTAATTTCATCTTGCAAAGGCATAGCAGAAGCCATTATAGGCTCGCCATAAGCACTTACATAGTTTTCGTTATCTATCTTTTTAAGTTGTGGTAGCATTGAACCCCAGACAAAAGGCTGTCCATCTTGCAAAGTAACTTCATTTCTAAGTAAATTATTTTCAAATAAGGTAGAAACCACCCACTCATCATCGTTTTTTCTTTCATAAATATCATAAAGCTTTACTTTTTTATATTCATCATCTTCATCAAAAAGCTTTTCAATTTCAATTTTTTTATAAAAACCTAGCTTTTGTCTTTCATGGATTTGATTATAAGTTAGGTAAATTTCATTAACTATATATCCTACATCCTCGCTATTTAACGCATTTGGATCAAAGAATATACTATCAATATCTACTCTTTCAATGCGTGGCATTCCTTTATGCCAAGTAACCTTGGCTATACTTGTTCCCACAAGTAAAACATCTAAGAAAAGCGGTTGAAAAATCTTAAACATATTGATTTTACCACTATAAAAATCAATTGCATTCTGCCATAGCTCTATAATCGTATCATCGCTATTAATGTAAGTTTCAATATCTGCCATTCTCTCACTATTAAAATATACATCATTTAAGCTAGTGATTAAATACTTTACCTTAGCGTTTATTTTTGGTATGTAAATACTTGATTTATTTCTTTTTCTCAATTTTTGCATTACCTTATTTTCAAGCAAATAAGCATCTTGCAACTCTTTAAAGTGTGGTTTGTAATTTTCATATCCACTTTTACTTTCGCTAATGAGTTGTGTTAAAAACGACACTCTCTCATCATTAGTTCTTTTTGTTTTCATTCATAATTCTCCATATTGTTGTTTTGCTTAAATTTGTTATTTTTAAAATATCTTTTTCATTCACTCCTTTTTCAAATAAAAACTCCGCAAATTCTCTTTTAAATTTCTTTTTAGAAATATTATTAAACCCTGATACAAGCTCTAAAAATTCATTTGCAAGACTTGACTTTATAGCCTCATCACTTAAGTTTGAAAGCTTTTTTATTTTGTTTACATCAATTGCATCATAGATCATTAAAAACTCACCAGCCATCATAACTCCAATCTTCATTAGTATTGTTTCTGCTGTATAGTTTTTCAAAAAAAGTTAATGCCACCGCATCGCTAACATCAGGACTTTTGCCATAATTCTTTTTTAAATACTCTTTTGAAACTATCTTTAAAAGCCCCTTGTCGCTATATTCATACTCAATCATTCTCATATCTTTTTTTAATTCTTCATCTTTAAAAAGCTCCATGTGTTTTAAGTTTTTAGCAAATGTAAAATACATTTGCGCTCTTTTATTTAAGTATTCATTACTGGTTGCAGAATTTGCAGAATTTGCCTCAAATACAGGCAAACCATAATTTAACAAGACATCGTATACGCCAACGCCAAGACCGCAAGTATCTATAAAAATACCTTTTGGTTTATCTTCGCTTTGATTGTATTCAGCTAGTATTTTGTTTGCTAATTCTATAGTTCCAAGTTGTGAGTATTTTTTAATCTCATCAATTACAAAACCTTTTCTTTTTGCAAGAACACTCTTATCATCTCCATATCTTGCTACATCAAGCCCCCAAATATTCTCGCCTTGCATTTTTTCAATGCTAAAAGAGTTCTTGCTCATCGCATTTTCAATTTCACTTAGAGAAAATAATTCAGCACTCGAGCTATCTATAAACTCGCCATAAATTTCTTGCTTGACAACTTCACTACCTTCTCCGCCTACTTCTTCAATTAATTCTTTAATTTGCTCTTCTTTTAAAAATGGATTATCATAGCTTGAGAATTGAAAATGTTTCCAATTTTTATCGCTGAGTTCTTTTCTACATAGCTCGTAAAATAGATTTTTTCCTTTAGGAACTCCACCGATAATTGCTCTTGATTTAGGGTTATCAAGCAACATAGGTCTTATAGCGTTATACCAAAGATACTCTCCTTTACTACCTTTTAAAATAATTCCTGCTTCGTTTAAGATAACAAGGTCATATCCAAAACCTTCGATATTTTCACTTCTTTCAGCACTTCTCATATGAAGCACTGCTCCATTAATAATTAGTTTCTTGTCTTGCACACTCCATGAGTAAAAATCTTTTGGTAAGTTTTTTAACTCAGGTGTAAAATATAACTCGTAATAATTTTGTAAATTTGCTTGTATGGTATCCACCCATAAAACATTTTGTCCTAAAAGCAAGTTTTCGATAACAAACTTAGCACTTC
This sequence comes from Campylobacter sp. BCW_6877, assembly GCF_001762445.1. Taxonomy (NCBI): domain Bacteria; kingdom Pseudomonadati; phylum Campylobacterota; class Epsilonproteobacteria; order Campylobacterales; family Campylobacteraceae; genus Campylobacter; species Campylobacter sp. BCW_6877. The sequence goes on from NZ_MJWW01000028.1 coordinate 22,843, forward strand.
CCCTTGTAAAACCAAGTCTTCTGCCCTTTGCTACAGTTATAAAGCGTGGATTTTTATCATCAAAAACTTTAAGTTGTGCAGGAGTGTAAGAAAAGTCAAGCTTTAATTTCATTTGATTTCACTTCTTATAATTTCTATTTTTTGAACATTATCGCTAACTACTTCTTGTTTATCCACGTAGCCATGTTGATTTTTTAGCAAGAACATACTAACGCTAGGAGTATAAGTGCCGATTAAGGAATGGTTTAAAATATCCATTTCACATTTTTGCTTAGCTTGAGATACAATTTCTCCGAAATCCTTATCCTTCTCCCACTCGCCTAAGGTTTGCATTGTAATTCCTAAATACACAGCTAATCCCACTTTTGTTTTAGGTGCAAAAATAATACTCTCCTTAGTTTCTTTTAAGACAACTCTTTCATTAAAATAACTCTCTATTTTTGAAACAAGCTCTTCTTTTGTCATACTTTTGCCATTTGTCATCATTCTAGCCATCAAGCCACCCCTTCTTTAAAATTAAATTCTTTGATTTCTAAGTTTAAAAAAGATTTTTTAAAACTAATAATCTCATAATCGCCTTTTAAAACATTCTTATCGTTTTCAAATAACGCATCTAACACGCATTTTACGATATTGTCCCCATCGCCATGCCTTTTGCTGTTAAATCCTATTTTTAAAGAAAACTCATATTTCTTTTGCTTATCAAAGGCTTGAAAACAGCTAATATTATTTTGTCTTCTAAACTCCATTTGCAAGAGTTTTTTAAAATCTAAATATTTAAGATAATCTTTACATGCAAATTTAGATCTTTGCGTGGTTCTTTTATAAGGTACAGGATTGCTTTTTAAATCAATTTTTAAAATATACTTTTCCATTTCAGACTTTCTTAAATTTAGCTTATATTTTTAAAAGCCATTTTGACTTTTACTTTCTTTTGAAATTCTTCTTGATTCTCCTTAAAAAATTTTTTCTGCACCTTCTTAAAGTTATTATATTCTTCTTCATGGCTTAAAGATGTATATCCTTTTATCTTATAAGAAGTATTTATATATATATCTTTTCCTATGCGCTCTTGATTTTTAAATATAAAATCTATTAAAGTGTGTTTAAATTCGTTATTTTTTAGCATTTCTCCATCTTCGTAGGTTAATTCTCCAAAATTATTTAGACAAACCAACATATTAATTGATTTTGCTAATCGTTTAAAAAGGTTGCCCTGTCCATCATAACAAACATATGAGTATTTAAAATCACTTTCAAGCAATCTAAAAAATGGACTATTTTTATATTTATTTTTTAACCATTCTAAAAAAATTCTTTGTCTTCAAAACGCTTTTTAAACTCGATTTCAGCTCTTTTGCAAACTCTTCTTAATTTCTCATAGGTTGTCCCTACGATATTCTCTCTTTCTAAAGTTTCGAAATAAAAATCTAAGAAAGCATGAATATCTTTTGCATCTTGCAAATATCTACCTACTATATCAGTTGCTTGAGCCTTATTAATTTCCAATAAGTCCATTAAAATTTGTATTTTTTCTTGCATTTTCTACTCCTTAAAAGCATCCTAAGAGCTTGTTTTTGTTCTCATCTTTCATTCCGTAATACTCCATCAAGCTATCAACCACACTAGGATTGGCTTCTTTTTTTCTGTTAAAACGCTGATTTTTTCTTGCTTCATTTTCTTTAGCGTATTTAAGCCATGTATAAAGACTTCCTGCCACACTTGACATTCTTTTTCCATTTCTTTTCCATTCCCTAGCATCCCAATAGCCTATAAAATCATTAGCCAACTCTTCACCAAAGTTTGTGCCATTTTTCTCATTAAAAGCTATTATTTGTCTCATGAGTTCATTTGCATTTGGGACTTTAAACTCTTTTTTTGCCATTTTCTCTAACTCCTTTTTGCTAAAATCAATAAAGCTCGTCACAAAAGAGGCGTTTTGATTAAAAACGCGTTCTTTCTTTTCTTGATTATTTTTTAAATTTTCTAAATTCTCTTTTTTTATAAATTTATTATTATTAATATTTATATTATTTATAAATTTATTATCGCGTGCGTGCGTGTTTCTATATAATGCAAATTCTCTTTTTTTTCGTTTTCAGTAGTTAATTTTCTGTCGATTGATGAAGTGTTATTTTTAAGAGTTTTGCTTAGCTTTTCATCACTGCTTTTAAGCAAAGATAAAGATTTGTTAAAATGTTTTTTAACTTGATAATTTTCATCTTTTAAAATCCACTCATAAAAATTTAAAGAGCCATTTCTAACCTTTTTAATTTCCAAAAGTCTTAGTTCAATTAATTCTTTTTTAGCAATTCTTAGTCTATTTAAACTAATTCTTTGATTATTTTTAACTTTTATAAACTCTCTTAGATAGATCTCACTTACAATCGTTTTTTCACTAAGCTTTGCTAATTGAATATACAATGCTAAAGCATCAACACTAAGACCACCATAAGCTATAGTGTTTGATAATTTTAAATAGCCTTTTCTCTCTCTTAGGCTTTTACGCCCCAAAGCTACATCAAAACTTGCTATAAAACTTGGTATCACTAACGCTCCTTTATGTTATAATTTAAATTAAAAAGGCTTTTTATGTTTAATTCTTTCTTATCCGAAATGCTAAAAACCGCCACTTTAGAAAATTTGTTATATTTTTTAATAGGTGTTTTATTTGGTTTAAGTATCCGTCCTTTGTTTTTATATTTAACTAAAAAACAAAAACTAAAAAGAGTTTGTATTAAAGATATGAAGCTAGAAAACGATTTGACAAAAAGACTATATCCTAACTTAGGATATAAATTAGTTACAAAAAAAACTCCTTTTGAAATGGTTTTTAAAAAAGATAAATTTAAATACATTATTTGTCCTCACTACCGTGATAAAAAATGCGTTTTAGATAATAATAAATGCAAGATATTAAAATCCCAGCCGAAATACCAGCCACTAGAAACAGTCTAAAATGCAACATCATCAAAGTAAAAATAAATAATCCTATAATCTCAATCAATCTTTCAAGCATTTCATTCCTTAATCCGTTTTAAAAAGTCCTTTGCTATAATTTTTTTGCACCAAATCAAGAAAAGGACTTACCAAAATGGATGACAAAGATTTAAACTTGTTAAAAAACATCCCTTATCTTATGGAAAAAATCAAAGAGTTAGAAAACAGGATAAAACAGCTAGAACAAGCTGCACAACCTAAACCATACTCTACCCAAACTCCAAATTACTTAGGAGAAATCTAAGTCTTAATAAGGCTTAGAATATCCTTTTTGTCTAGTTCTTTATAGTATTTTTCAAGTTTTATAAAATGAGCAATCTTATCCACAATAAGCTCATTAATACTATTAAATCCGCCATCATTTGCCACACTTTGCAAAAGTTCAAAATACTCATCAGGCATCTTAACTTTTAATTCAATCACTTTCATTCTCTATCCTTTCTTTTTCTCCCACGCTTAGGTATGTTTATAATTTCATTCATTGTTTTACTCAAAATTTCAGAATCTCCCCATGCTTCTAATGGAATATTAAATTCATCTTTTAGTTTTAATGCGGTTTTTATATCAACCTTCCTATTGCCGTTAAGTTTTGCATACCAAGAGCTATTGGCTCCTCCAAATTTCAAAGTTATTTTTTTAATTAAATCTATTCTTTTCATAAATATAATTCTACAAAATGGATAATTAAAATTTTCTTAAAATAATCCGATTTGTAGAATTATAAATTATACAATATGTATAATTATTTTGGAATATAAGGTTATAAAATATGAATGGAGAGAATTTAAAGAAACTCTTAAAAAAGCATAATTTAACACAAAATGAGCTAGCAGAGAAATTAACCGCATATGGGTATAGAAATGGACATGGAATTAAAACCGCTGCAATTTCAAAATATGCATTAGGACAAAGAAAAATGACTGCAGAATTTATCGAAGCGGTTATGAAAGTTCTTGGAGAAACTGATGCAAATGTTTTAATATCAGATGAGCCAATTGAAGTACAAAGAATTAGAATTACTGGCTCTGTAAGTTGCGGCTTGCCAATTAATGATGTTTATGAGTGTCAAGATGAATTTACTTATATACCATTATCGCAAAATAAATCAAATTTAAAAGCAGCTAGAGCGAATGGCGATAGCATGTTTCCTATAATTGAAGATGGGGACATTATTATATATGATACAGACAGTTCAAAACCAAGACATGGAGATCTTGTTGTTTATACCTATAATAATAAAATTGCTTGCAAGATTTTTGTAGAAAAGAAAGATGTTGGAGTTATTGAATTTAAACCAGTTAACCAAAGTGATAGTTTTAAAACGACTACTTTTAGGATTGATATCGATGATATCGATGATTTGAAAATCTATAAAGTTGTAAAAATTCAAAAGACACCAAACAACCCAAAATCTAATTTAAAATTGGTAAATGAAAATTGAAATCTTTAAAAATTTTATAGAAGTGGTGGGATGAATTTTAAGCAATGGTTTTATTTTTATTTAAAGTTTTTATTTAACAAAGTGCAGTATAATATAAAATATTTTAGGTTTGTTTAATTATAGAGAAAGAAAACTTATGACAAAAATACAATCATTTTGGAATGGTTTTTACGGTAAGCAAATTAAGATGAAATTATCAAATTATGGAAAATTTCTAATAAACTTAAAGATGCACAAGCCACAGAAAGAAAAGTTATTTCAGAAAAAAGATAAAAAGAATTTAGTTGTTTTAGCAAATAAATTAGTATCATAAAGATTATATTAATTTCCAAAAAAGGATATATAATGAGGAAAATGGATGCAGCATCGGAAAAAAGATTAATTGAAGCCGTATCTTATCTTAAAAAGATAAGTAAAGACGCATTAATGGCAAGGCTTTATCAAAAAATATTATTTTTATTAGAGTTGAAATATTATCAACAACATTCAAGACCGTTTATCGGTATAAATTTTAAAAGTTATAAATTTGGACCTTTTAGTCTTGATGTAGCAAAAGCTTTAGATGACCCTAAACCAAATTCAGAATGCTCAAACGAAGTTAAAGAAAAAATAGATGAAATATTAAAAGAATATAATCTTAATAGATTTGACCAAAAAACAATGGGAAAATCATTTAAAAAAATGATTGATTATATTCACTCTTTAGTGTTTTATAATCTAACTCCATTCGATTGTGATTTTAACTTTGATAATTATTCTTTTGAAGATTTATTTGAGAGAATTAACTCAAAGCTAGATGGTAAAAAATTAGAAGATGAGAAGTATAAATTTGCTTTAATTAACCAAAAAGCTAAGGAATACGAATGCCTATTCCAAATTTAGCTATTAATATAATAAGATTTTTAGTATCAACCTATAAATTAAAAAACGAAACATATGCTTATAGTGAATTTGGGAAATATATTAGAGTAACATTTTCAAAATTAAATGAAAAAAGTGATGTAAAAGAAATTTTAGATTTAATACGCAATTTCGATGAAAAGAAATTAGTGGAATTTTATGATTTATTAGTTTGCGCAACAAAAAATTTTAAAGATTTCTTAGTAGAATTTAAAGCCAAATTATTTTGTTTTATATGTGAAGAAATGAGAATTGAAATAAAATCCCTTATAAATAAATGAAAAACTCATAATCTTATCATTATTAGCTATTTTAGCTTTTGCTGATTATAATCAATACAAACCAAGTGAAGTTACTTGCAAGTTGGCAAGAGTATAAAAAGTTATAAAGCTGATTGTGGTAAATTTTAGTCTTTATTTTACTTATACCCTCAATACCCCATAAACCTTTTATATCCATCGCAAATAGTTTTTAATCTTCTTCTCGTTCTTTATAGAAATAATTATAAAATTTGTAGCTATCTTTATTAAACCAAAGAGTTTCTTCATTCTCTATTATCGATTTCATCTTATCGCTAAATCCCATTTCGTTTTTTATTTGTTTTTCAATTCCAGAAAAATAAAAATCAATTGTTTTATGTGATGGTTCAAACTTAAAAGAATTTTTCAATTTATCTAATTCATTTTGTAACGTTGGCTGTGATTCTAAAATTTTAAGTTGAAATTTTACATATTCAGCATATTTTTTTAATTTAAAATAATCTTCTATAATTGCTTTTTCTTTCGCTCCATCCATAAAATCAAGTAGCTCATCTTCGATATATTTAATTCTCTCTTTTAATTTTTCTATATATTCTTCACAATTGTCTATGCTATTAGATAAATATCTTAAATCTCTATCTAAAATTTTTCTGTCAACTCCTTTTGCATAAACATATAGAAAAAATATAAAATAAACAAAAAACCAAACTTCATTTTTTAAAAAACTCATAGATATAAAAACGCAAATAAAATACATTACTACACAGAATAGGAGCCATTTAAATTGAAATAAATTAGGAACTTTTAGATAAACATCTTTAATATTTTTTAAATTTTCAATTTTTATTTCACTGATTTTTTTAAAAAGTTCATATTTACTCATTCTATCATCTAGATAATCATCAAATGCTTCTTCTAGTTTATCTTCATATGTTTGATTTTTCAAAAAATATACCCTTTATTTTAATTCATATAACAAATTATACCACAAATATTTTTTAAAAATTATCCAAATTGTATAAATTTTAAGTTTGTTTTAATTATCCATTTTGTAGAATTATTTCAACAAAACAAAAAGGATAAAAAAATGCTAGAGGTTAAATTAGATTTAAGACCTGATATTAAAAAAATGCTAGAAATAGCCTTTGAAAGAAATTATTCAAAAAGTTACGCTTCTTTGGAAGAGTTTTTAGCTAATGTTCTTCATAATGCAGTTAAAAACTTAATCACCAAAGAAGCGTTTGAAAACAAAGGATTTGTTATTTCTCTCAAAGATTAGGAGTTTCGTTTAAAACTTGAAAATCTTTGTCATCTAGTCTTTTTTCAAGGGTTGCGACTTTACTTTCTAGCTCGCTAACTCTTAAAAGAAGATTATTAAGTTGAGCTTTTAAGCTTTGTATTTCGTCCATTACATCACCTTCCTAGAGTGAAAGTGATTATAACTAAAAAAAGGATAAAAAATGAGTTTTACAGATTTTTATTTTGATAGAGAAGAAAAAAGAATTTCTAGCCAAACAAAAGAATTAATTACAAATGAGTTTGAAAGCAAAGAGAATTTAGAAAATATATTTGCAAACTTGCAAGATTTTAAAAACTCTTTGGAAATAAGCTTAGAAGATGATGAAGAAATAGCAATATCCTTACAGGCTTATGGAGATGAATTTATAAGAAATGCTTATGAGCTTTTAGATAGAGTTAGAAAATTCGAAAAACACTGCAAAAAGCTTTTTTAAAAGTTTAACAAGTCCTTTAAAAAAGGGCTTTCTTAAGCTTTTGACCGCTTGAAAATTAAGCTTTACTATTGCGTTGATAGTTCTGTATAGCGGAAGGGTTAGCAAGTTATCCATAAACTTGGCTCGCTATTATTGTTTATAGTGCTATTTTTAAGGTTTTCTTGCACTTTAAAAACGACAGAAAATCAAGAGTTTAAGAAAAAGAAAGTATAATTATAAAGTTTAAGTTGCTAACTTGTCTCGGTGTTGAGAAAGGAGGCTAAAATGATTGAAAAATTAATAACTATTTTAATTCTAATTTTACAATTAGTTTTAGAGCTATTAAGACTTTACAATTAAATAGCCACACTTTTATAAAACACAGACAAATTTTAACCAAATCCGCTTAGCATAAACTTAAACGATTATACAATGCCGAGACTTGCGGATTTACTCGGCTTTATCAAAAATAAAAATAAATTTGATAAAATAACATTGTTTAAGTGGCTAATTTCTCTTGGTGGGGAAGGAGCTATTTTTAATGATAGAAAAGATTTTAAATATTATTTTCTTACTATTGAAAATAGTAAAAAAGTTGATTGAAATAATCAATCAACTAAACTAAAAAACCACTAAAATTATAGAATAGCCTTGCTTAGCCTATACTTAAACAATACTCACGCCAAGAGAGCAAGGCTCTTGGCTTTTCTTAAGCTCCTTTAATGCTTAAATGGGGCAACTTTACTACTTGAGAATTCGCCTTTTTGTTTTATTTCTACTATTTTAAAGAACTCAGTTGTCCCTTTTAAGCATTAATCTAAAAGGAGAAAAAATGAAAGCTTATCACACGAAAGAACAAGTCATCATAAAACTAAGTAAAGATGAATATAGAAAAGAAATAAAGCTAAACAAGTCTTTAAAAGATGAAAATAAATCTTTAAAAACTGAAATTTCTAATCTTGAAAATGAAAAAATAGAACTTTTAAAAGAGTTAAAAGACCAAATAGAAGCAAATATGAAAAATATAAAAGAAATTAGCTCTTTGCAAAATAAAATTTATGAGCTTCTTTATGCAAAAGAAAGGTCGAAACTATGTTCTTAAATAGTAAAAAAAATGAAAAAATAAGATATTTAGAAAAAGAAATTCAAAGGCTAAAAGGTGTAATAGCATTAAAAGATACTGCTATAAATGAAATTTCATTGAAACTCGAAGAAGAAATTAAAATCAATGTAAAACTTAGTAATTTTCGTATAAAAATACTTAATGCTTTAGGACTTATAGGCGTTTTTAAAAATGATGATAAGGCTATTAAAGAAGTAAAAAGATTAAAGGATAAAGAATTATGAAAAAACAAACAAAACCGCTAAGTATAAGAATTCCATTAGAATTAAAAGAAGAGTTGCAAAAAATAGCAGATAAAGAATACCGCCCTTTAGCAACTCAAATAGTTAAAATTTTAAGCGATTATGTTAAAATAACCAGTAAAAAGGAGTAATATGACAGAAGAGAAAGAAAACATTGTTAATTTTAAAATAAAAATTATCCATGAAGAAAACATAGAACTTGGGATAATGGCTAATTCTTTGTTAAGTTTTCAAAAATTAATGGATAGTTTTATATCAAAAGAACACGGTATAACACAAAGTAAAATTTTTTTAGAAAAGGTTGAAACTGGCAGTGATATATATTCTTTGGTTTTTGAAATAGCAGGAGAAGTTTTGCCTATTATTGCACCTATTCAAGCATTAAATGAATTTATAGAACTTATTATATCTTTTAAAAATATCAAATCAAAAAGTATAGAAGAAATAGAAGAAAATCCGCATTTTACTAAGTATAATGCCAATAATTTAAAAAATATATTTGCACCCGTTACTATAAATCAAAATACTTTTTTTATCAATCATAAAGGTGAAGAACTTTTGAGAATAAATAGTGATGAAGCTGAGCTTATTTATGAAAATGCTAATTACATTTGCGAAAAAAAGGAAATTGAATATCAAAAGATACATGAAAATGCTTTGATAACGATGTATAAAACTACAAATAAAATAGACAATAAAACAAAACATAAGGCAAAGTGCGATGCTTTAAGTCCTTATGCGGTTGATGTTAGTTTTAGTGATGAGAAAATAGCCGAAGAAGTTTTGAAAAATCCTTATGGATTTAATTTTTTAGTAGATTTAGAGTATTATAAAAACGATAAAAATAAAATCATTTTATATAGAATTTTTAACATAAAAGATAAAATATTTTTAGAATAAAAGAAAGGAGTAGCATGGCAGAAGAGAAAGAAAACATTGTTAAAAGAGTTTGTAAAGAGTTAAATATCACACAAAAGGAGTTAAGCGAGATTTTGGGGGTGCATCTTACTACTATTCAAAAATGGGTAGCTAATGATAATGATTTGCCTTTACAAGCTAAAAAATCTTTAAATTTGGTATTAGAAAATCATCGTTTAAAAACAAGACTTAAAATGCTTGATGAGTTTGTAAGATTATTTAAAGAGCTTCAAAAATAAGCATTTAAAGGTGTAAAGAAATTCTTTATACCTTTAAAATACAGAAAATTTATATATTTATTTTTAAAAAATATATATATTTTCTATAAAATATATTGACTTTTATATAATATTTATGTATAATTACTCTAAGAATACAGAATAATTCTGTAATGTTCTTTTAAAGTAAGAGTGTTTTAAGTTAGTTTTGTTAAAATTTGACTATGTTAGAGTTACTTAAGAACATAGGACTTGGCTTATTTGTCAATGGTAATTATACTTTACTTAGTGGCAACATCACACTAAATAACACTTATATAGTGTTTGGCAGTGTGGCACTTATGGCACTTAGTATTTATGCAGATAGAAAGGAGAAAAAATGAGCGGCGAATATATAATCAGTGGATTTTTAACAATTTGCCTTATTATTGCTTCTTATGAGGCTTACAAAGCTTATAAAAAGGTAAAAAAACAACACTAAACTTATAAAACACTCTTGCTTTTAAATTAAAAAGCAAGAGTAATTATGCAAACTTTAACCCCAAAAACAATTTTTTTAAATACAGAAGTTGCAATATCTTATGAAACTTCAAAACAAAACATAAATAGCACTAAAAACTATCACGCTGATGAGCTCATAGAAAATATACACTATTTCTATGATTATGAGCAAACCAAAGGCGGAAGACAAAGAGTAATCAAATGGACCTTAGAAGGTGTTTATATGCTAGGCTTTTTTATAAAAAGTCCTAAGGCTAAAGAATACCGCAAAAAAGTAGCTAAGCTTTTAAGAGAGCAAACACAGGCTAGATTTAAAACCCTAAGCGATGAAAATCTAAGGCTTAATTCTTTAAATCATCATCAAAAAATAGGTTATAAATCTCAATTAAAACAACAAAAGGAACATTATGAAAACAAAATCAAAGCCCTAAAATACGACTTAGAAAATAAAAAGGAGTTAAGCTTTAAAAGAAAGCTTAGCAAGGAAGAATTACTAGAGCTTAGAAAAATACTAGCTAAGGATTATAATATGCTTTGCTTTAAAGAATGGGAATTTGAATTTTTAGCTGAAAAAATAGCATTAGAAAGTACAAAAATAACAACTTGGGATGCTGTTGTTAAGAAGCTAAAACAAACTCTTGATTATTGGCAAAATTATGATGAATACGAAGAAAAATGGAAAAAAATATTAAGGAGATGAGATGGGAATTTTAAAAAGACTTGATGAAACTATCATTATCAAAGATGATAGAAAAAATGAAAAAGAATTAGTTGAGTATTGCATTTTAGAAGGTATTTCTTTAAATGATGCAAACTTAGAAAATCTAAATTTAAGTGGTTTGGATTTTGATAATGTATTTATAAATGGTGCTAGTTTTAAAAACGCTAATTTAAATGATATTTCAAGCAAGAATGCATCTTTTATCGATTGCGATTTTAGTGTGGCAAGTTTCCATTTTTGTAATTTTCTAAGAACAGAATTTGAAAATTGTATATTTGAAAATGTAGATCTTAGGGATTGTATAGGAGATATGAAAAATATCTTTAGTGTTGTCTTTGATACCTATGTTATAACTTTTACAAAAAACCATAATGAATTTAGGTTATGATACTAAAACAATAAAAGAATGGCGTAATTTAAGCGTTGATAATTTAGAAGATGAAGAATAAAAATGGCTTTGGAGTTATTACAAGGATACTATTTTTGAAATTATAGATAAAAGATTAGGAATTGAAAATGGTTAAAAAATATTTTAGAGAAAAAGAATTGAGCGAATATTTAGGAGTTAGTATAACATCATTATTTAGGTTAAGACAAGATGGTAAAATACCTTACATTCGCATAGGAAAATCCATAAGATATGAAATAAAAGAAATAGAAAATGGCTTAAAGCTAAAAGACATTAAAAGCAAAACTCACAAAGAGAATTTAAGTAATTTCCATACCATTGCATAAGTTTTACTCTTAAATCAATTGCCTTGGCTCTGTTGTAAGCCCTTTCTATTTCATTGCCGCTTATATGATGCAATATCATTTCTGCTATATCTTTACTAATACCTTGCTGAATTAACTCATTGCTTTTATTAGTATAAACACTTCTAAAAGTAGAACGATATCCATGTATAGTGTGCTCTAAATTATAAAATTTAAAAAATCTTACAGCAAAATTCTCGCTAATAGTTCCATTATTATTAGCGAAAATATACTTTTTATCTCCATTTAAAATTCTTTGTATATCTAGTATCTTTAAAGCATATTTATTTAAAGGGATAATATTATCACCATTAGTTCTTACTTTCATTTCATCTGCTTTTATAATCCAAAGATTGTTTTCAAAGTCAATATCACTCCATTTAGCAAATCGAATATTTTTACTTCTTTGTGCTGTTAAAAGCGTAAAATAAATTGCATTAATTACAGTTGTATTTGTCCGTGGATGATTTTTATATTCTTTCATACATTCTAACATATTTTTTATTTCTTGTTCTTCTACTATAGCTTTAAAATGTTTAACTTTATTGTGATTTGCTTCATTGTAAAATTTCTTTAAATCTTTCAATTGAAGTATTATATCTGTTTTTAAGTCACCTCTTTGTCTACTAATCTCAAATATCCTACATAGCAAAGATATATTTTTATTTATTGTTTCGTATATTCCTTTTTTCTGCATTAAATCATAAATAGGTAGAAAATCATCTTTTTTCAATTCATTTATATCTTTTTATCCCAAAGTTGGAATAATATATTTTTTAAAAATTGACTGTTCTTTTTTGATTGTAGCTGAATTTAATTTTTTAGATTTTATATCAACATAAAGAAAATTTGCTTTTTCAAGTATCATAATCTTATCATTTTTGCCGATAAATTTTCCATCATACATTGATTTTAAAAGATCTTTTGCTTTTTCTCTTGCATTTGTAACATTTAAAACACCTTTTTGGCATTCCCCTATTGTTATAAAATTTTTAAATTTTGAAGCTCTTAAATAAAAAACTTTTTTACCCGTTGGATTAACTCGGACATATAATTCTTTTGGTTCTCCTACGCTAATCATATACCTTTTATCTTTTATTTCTAAATTGTCTATATCTTTTTGAGTTAGCATTAAAAAAACTTTTTTTAGTATTTTTGTAGCCAGAATTAGCTTTTTTACTTTGGCTACATAAATGGCTACAGAATTATAAGAAAAAATAGAAAAAATTTCAATCATAATGAAAAATTTTAATGTAGAAAAGTTGTTAAAATAGTGTATTTTGTATCTTAATATTACTTAATGAATTACTACTTGGTGTCCACGGCGAGATTCGAACTCACGGCCTCAAAATTAGGAATTTTGCGCTCTATCCTGCTGAGCTACGAGGACAGAAAGCGGGAAAAATCCCGCTAAAAATTTAACCGTTTCTTTTTTTGATGATTTCATCCGCAACATTTTTAGGAACTTCATCATAGTGATCAAATTCCATAGAATAAGTCGCACGACCTTGAGTTTGACTTCTAAGATCAGTTGAATAACCAAACATTTCAGCCAAAGGACAAAATGCTGTGATGATTTTATTTCCACCACGCTCATCCATGCTATTTACTTGACCACGACGTTTGTTAAGATCGCCAATAACATCACCCATGTAATCTTCAGGAGTTTCTACTTCGACTTTCATCATAGGCTCTAAGATCACAGCGTCTGCTTTTCTAGCACCTTCTTTAAAGCCCATAGAAGCAGCAAGTTTAAACGCCATCTCAGATGAATCCACTTCGTGATAACTTCCATCATAAACAGTTACTTTAACATCTTCTACAGGATAACCTGCTAAAACACCATTTTGTAATGCTTCTTGAACACCTTTATCAACTGCAGGAATGTATTCTTTTGGAATCACCCCACCTTTGATATCATTAACAAATTCATATCCACTACCTGGCTCAAGTGGTTCAAGGCGTAAGAATACATGTCCATACTGACCACGACCACCTGATTGTTTAGCGTATTTGTATTCTTGTTCAACAGCTTTTCTAATAGTTTCACGATAAGCAACTTGTGGTTGACCTACTTCAGCTTCAACTTTAAATTCACGAAGCATTCTATCAACGATAATTTCAAGGTGTAACTCACCCATACCTGAAATAATAGTTTGACCACTTTCTTCATCTGTAGAAACTCTAAAACTTGGATCTTCTTGTGCTAATTTATTTAAAGCAATAGACATTTTTTCTTGATCAGCTTTAGTTTTTGGCTCAACTGCAACAGAAATAACTGGATCTGGAAAATCCATTCTTTCAAGGATTACCTTATCTTTTTCACTTGCAAGAGTATCCCCTGTTAAAGTATCTTTAAGTCCTACAACAGCACCAATTTCTCCTGCGTAAAGCACTTTAATCTCTTCTCTTTTGTTAGAGTGCATTTTTAACAAACGACCAATTCTTTCTTTTTTATCTTTAGTTGAGTTATAAGCATAAGAACCGCTTTCTAAACAACCGCGATAAACACGCACGAAAGTAAGTTGTCCTACAAATGGATCTGTCATGATTTTAAATGCAAGTCCTGCAAACTCGCCATCATCGGTTGATTTTACAGAAACTTCTGTGCCATCTTCATATTCACCCTTGATATTTGCCACTTCATCAGGAGCTGGTAAATAAGCCACAACAGCATCAAGTAAAGGCTGAACCCCTTTATTTTTAAACGCTGTACCGCAAAGCATAGGAACGATAGAAAGACTTAAACATCCTGCTTTAATCCCTGTTTTAATCTCTTCAAGGCTTAATTCTTCTCCGCCTAAATATTTTTCCATCAACTCATCTGAAGTTTCAGAAACTGCTTCTATCATTTTTGTACGATATTCTTCTGCCTTTTCTTTAAGTTCAGCTGGAATTTCTTTTTCTACATAATCAGTTGGCTTAGTATCATCTTCCCAAACTAAAGCTTTCATAGTTACAAGATCGATTACGCCTTTAAAATTATCCTCAGCACCAATTGGAATTTGAAGTGGAACTGGATTAGCTTTTAAACGGTTGCGAATTTGATCTTCTACATTGTAAAAATTTGCACCGATTCTATCCATTTTGTTTACAAATACTATTCTTGGAACACCGTATTTATTTGCTTGTCTCCAAACTGTTTCACTTTGAGGTTGCACCCCACCCACTGAACAAAATACCGCAACAGCACCATCAAGAACACGCATAGATCTTTCAACTTCAATTGTAAAATCAACGTGGCCTGGAGTGTCAATAAGGTTGATTTGATGGTCTTTCCAAAAACAAGTTGTAGCCGCAGAAGTGATAGTAATCCCACGCTCTTTCTCTTGTTCCATCCAGTCCATAGTTGCAGCACCATCATGAACTTCACCGATTTTATGACTCATGCCTGTAAAGAAAAGAATTCTTTCAGATGTAGTCGTTTTACCCGCATCGATGTGAGCAGCAATACCGATATTTCTAACTTTTTTTAAAGGAGTACTTCTTGACATACACACTCCTTCTTACCAACGATAGTGAGCAAATGCTTTATTTGCTTCAGCCATTTTATAAGTATCTTCTTTCTTCTTAAATGAAGCACCTTTGCTATTAGCAGCATCTAAAAGCTCAGCTGCAAGTTTATCAATCATAGTTCTTTCACTTCTTTTTCTTGCAAAAGAAATAATCCAACGAATCGCCAAAGCTTGTTGTCTAGCAGGGCGAACTTCTACTGGAACTTGATAGGTTGCACCACCTACACGACGAGATTTCACTTCTAATAAAGGCTTGATATTTTCAATCGCATCATTAAAAATATCAATACCTTTTTTCTCGCCACCTTTTTTATCAATAGCTTCTAAAGCACCATACATAATTGTTGTAGCTGTGCTTTTTTTACCATCATACATTAAAGAATTAATAAATTTTGTGATTACTTTATTACCATAAATCGGATCAGGCAAGACTTCTCTTACCGGAGCTTTTCTTCTTCTCATTATTTTTCCTTCAAATTTTAAATTTTACTCAAACAAAATCAAATCTAACGGATTTGTCTGTATGAATGATTATTTTGCAGCGCCTGCTTTAGGGCGTTTAGCACCATATTTAGAACGAGAAACTGTTCTTTTTGCAACACCTGCTGTATCAAGAGCACCACGAACGATGTGATATTTAACCCCTGGTAAGTCTTTTACCCTACCGCCACGCACTAAAACAATGCTGTGTTCTTGCAAGTTATGACCTTCACCGCCGATATAACTGATCACTTCAAAGCCACTAGTAAGTCTTACTTTGGCAACTTTTCTTAACGCTGAGTTTGGCTTTTTAGGTGTTGTAGTATAAACCCTAGTGCAAACTCCCCTTCTTTGTGGACAATTTTTAAGCGCTGGAGATTTAGATTTTTCTAAAACTTTTTTGCGCTCTTTTCTAACCAATTGATTTATGGTAGGCACAATAATTCCTTTCTTTAAAAATGTAATAAACTTTGGATGATATCTAATTTTTGCTTATAATTTAGTTAAAAAATATTTAAATGAGGAAATATAGCCCTAAAAAAGGGCTATTGATAAAAAGTTATTCTTGTTCTTTAAGTTTTAAATTTTGTTCACCATAAAGCCCTGTTCCAACAGGTATCATTCTACCTAGAATAACATTTTCTTTTAAATCTTCTAAGTAGTCAAATTTACCCGCTATACTTGCTTCGGTTAGAACTTTAGTAGTTTCTTGGAATGAAGCTGCAGAAATCACACTATCACTTCCAATCGCTGCTCTTGTTACACCTAAAAGCACAGGCTCAGCAATAGCAGGTTCTCCACCCATTCTAATGATTCTTTCGTTTTCTTCACGGAATTTACGTCTTGAAACCAAATCACCCTCGATAAATTTCGTATGTCCACTATCTACAACTTTTACTTGTCTTAGCATTTGAGAAACGATAACTTCTATATGTTTATCAGAAATCACAACACCTTGTCCGCGATAAACTTGTTGAATTTCAGAAATCAAATAATAATGCAAGGCTTTTTCACCTAAAATTTTAAGCACATCATGACTTGAAACAACTCCATCTGTAAGTTTTTCACCTGCATGGATAAACTCGCCATCTCTTACTTGAATGTGTTTTGATTTATCTATTAAATACTCAGCACTTGTACCATCTTCTGCTTGGATAATAATTCTTTCTTTAGAACGCAAAGGTTTATCAAAACGAACAACACCATCAATTTCTGCAATCACAGCCGCATTTTTTGGTTTTCTTGCTTCAAAAAGTTCAGAAACTCTTGGAAGACCTCCTGTAATATCTTTTGATTTAGCTGCAGCTTTTGGAGTTTTTGCTAAAATATCTGCTTGAGCGATTTTATCACCATCATGAACAAAAATAACGGTTTTTGGTTCAAGCTGATAACGCACAGCCTTATCACCTTTTCCTGCAATTACCAAAGTTGGTCTAACTCCGCTTGGCAAATACTCATTAATCACTAAAGAACGCTTACCTGTAGCTTCATCAATTTGCTCATCAGCACTATAACCTGCTTCAATATCCTCAAAGCTTATAACACCATCAATTTCTGCAATGATAGTATTATTATAAGCATCCCATTCTGCAATCACTTTTCTTTCTTTTTTAGGAGCACTTGCAATGATGGTATTTGCATCATCGATTTTTTCACTATCATTAAATTCTATCTTAGATTCTCTTGGGATATAGTGTCTTTTTGCTTCTCTATCATTTTCATCAGCAATCACCACAAAGAATCCTTTTTCTTTAACAATATCGCCTTTTTTAACATTTTTTACTCTATCTAAACCATCGCCTTTAAGGATATAAAATTTAAGCGTTCCCTTTTCTCCTGCTTTGATATTTTGTACCACGGGCTCGCCATCTTCTACTAAAATTTCACTCGCAAAAGGAATACGATTAGGAACGTTCCAACCCTCTTTAATCACTTCCACGATACTTTCATTTTCTTCTACTTGCATACCACTTTGATATGGCAAATAAAGTTTTCCATCTATACTACCACTTACGCCTGCTAATTCATTTGGTTTAGCAAGATCGTATTTTCTTAGTATGTATTTTACTTCTTGTTTTTTATCTTTAATAGAAACAATCACATCTTCATGAATATTTTCTATATTAATCACACCTTTAAATGGAGTTTTGATTTTTGGCTCCACAAGTAAAATCGCCGCATTTCTACGATTTGCTACGATATTTTTACCTTCTTTATTTTTATAAGTTTTAAGATTATAAAATCTTATAAAACCTTCTTTTTGTGCGCTTACTTGTCTATCTTGTAAATCCGTACTTGCAGTCCCCCCGCTGTGGAAAGTTCTTAGAGTTAGCTGCGTCCCTGGCTCGCCGATAGATTGAGCGGAAATAATTCCTACTGCTTCACCTGGTTTTACTAATTTACCTTCGCCAAGATTGATACCATAACATTTTGCACAAATTCCTTTTTTAGCTTTGCAAGTAATAGGAGTGCGGATATTGACACTTTTTATACCGCTTTCTCCAAGAATTTTTGCTTTTTCCTCATCCATTAAAGTACCTTCTGCAAAAAGCACAGAATTTGTAATAGGATCGATCACATCTTCAGCTAAAACCCTGCCTAAAATTCTTTCTTCTAAAGTTTCTATAATAGAACTATCTGCGGTAATTTCATTGATTTCAACACCTTCATGCGTTCCACAATCTTCAATAGTAATTTTTACATTTTGTGCAACATCGATAAGTTTTCTTGTCAAATAACCCGCATTTGCTGTTTTAAGAGCGGTATCTGCAAGACCTTTTCTAGCACCGTGAGTTGAAATAAAGTATTCAAGAACATTTAGCCCTTCACGGAAATTCGAAATAATAGGAGTTTCGATAATAGAACCATCAGGTTTAGTCATAAGTCCTCTCATCGCAGCAAGCTGAGAAATTTGAGCCGCACTACCCCTAGCACCAGAATCTGCCATCATATAAATAGAGTTAAAACCTTCTTTATCTTTTTCTACAAGCTTCATCATCTCTTTTGAAAGGACATTATTTGTACTTTTCCAAATATCAATGATTTTATTGTATCTTTCCCCTGAAGTAATCAAACCAAGATTATAAGAATTTTGAATTTCTCTTACTTGTTTTTTTGCTTCATCGATAGCTTTTTGCTTGTCATTAGGAACGATAATATCTGCAATCGAAATTGAAATACCTGCTTTAGTTGCATACTCAAAACCTAAATTTTTAAGTCTATCCAAGAAACTTGCTGTAATCTCTAAACCACCTTGTTTATAAACATAATCCACAAGCGCGGCAATGTCTTTTTTCTTTAAGACTTTATTCCAACTATTTTCAGGCACAAAATCAGGTAAAATGGATTTAATAATCAATCTTCCTGCTGTAGTGGTAATCTTTCTACCATCTACCATAGTTTGTATACTCGCATGAATATCCAAACACTTGCTTTCAAGCGCCATCATCACTTCATCAATACCTGTACAAATTTTATGCGAACCTTTAGCACCAGCTTTTTCTAGTGAAAGATAATAAATCCCTAAAACCATATCTTGAGATGGAACGGTTACAGACTTACCGCTTGCCGGCAAAAGAATATTCATTGATGAAAGCATAAGCACTTTGCATTCTGCAATGGCCTCTTGAGAAAGCGGTACATGCACTGCCATTTGATCCCCGTCAAAGTCCGCGTTAAATGCTGCACAAACCAAAGGATGAAGTTGTATAGCCTTACCTTCCACTAAAACAGGATGAAAAGCTTGGATAGAAAGTTTATGCAAAGTAGGCGCACGGTTTAACATAACAGGATGCCCTTTTACCACCTCTTCTAAACATTCCCAAACTTCATTAGTTTTGTTTTCTATCATTTTTTTAGCTTGTTTTACTGTGGTTGCATAACCTTTTTCTTCAAGCTTAGCTAAAAGATGTGGCTTAAAAAGCTCTAAAGCCATTTTTTTAGGTAAACCGCATTGATCCATTCTAAGTTTTGGACCTACAACAATAACGCTACGACCTGAAAAATCAACCCTCTTACC
Source organism: Campylobacter sp. BCW_6877 (assembly GCF_001762445.1). Lineage (NCBI taxonomy): Bacteria > Pseudomonadati > Campylobacterota > Epsilonproteobacteria > Campylobacterales > Campylobacteraceae > Campylobacter > Campylobacter sp. BCW_6877. The sequence continues at coordinate 42,645 of NZ_MJWW01000028.1, forward strand.
TAGTAGGTTTTGTCTAAAACGTCCTTGTTTGCCTTTAATAATTTCACTTAAAGATTTTAATGGGCGTTTATTTGCTCCTTTTACAGCATTAGCACGACGACCGTTGTCAAAAAGTGCATCAACAGCCTCTTGGAGCATTCTTTTTTCATTTCTTATAATGATTTCAGGTGCATCAAGTTCCATAAGTTTTTTAAGACGTGTATTTCTATTAATAACACGACGATATAAGTCATTCACATCAGAAACTGCAAATTTCCCACCATCTAAAGCCACTAAAGGACGCAAATCTGGCGGTAAAACTGGAAGATTTGTAATCATCATCCATTCAGGACGATTTGGTACGGCTTCATCGCTATCGGTATTGGCGTTTAAATTTGAATTTAAGAAATTTTCTACAACTTTTAAGCGTTTAATGATGGTTTTTTTCTTAGCCTCTGAATTTGTAGCCGCCATTTCTTCTTTAAGCTGATTTAAAAGCGCTACAAGATCTAAATTTGCAAGTAAATCACGAACAACTTCTCCACCCATTCTTGCTTTAAAGCCACTATTTTCATAGCGTTGCATTAAATTTTGATATTGCTCCTCGTTTAAAACATCGCAATATTCCACTTTTTTAGTACTTTCATTATCATAGAAAGCATCTCCTGGGTTTTCAACGATATAAGCTTCATAATAAAGCACGCGCTCAAGATCTTTCATCTTAACACCCAAAAGCGTCCCTATACGGCTTGGAAGAGAATTAACATACCAAATATGAGCCACAGGAGTTACAAGCTCAATATGCCCCATTCTAGAACGACGCACTTTTGAATTTGCTACTTCAACACCACATTTTTCACACTTAACGCCTTTAAAACGCATTTTTTTGTATTTACCACAAAGACACTCATAATCTCTTATAGGTCCAAAAATCTTTGCACAAAAAAGCCCATCTCTTTCAGGCTTTAAGGTTCTATAATTGATAGTTTCTGGTTTTTTTACTTCTCCATAAGACCATGATTTGATTTTTTCAGGACTTGCAAGTCTTAGTTGAAACGCTTCAAAATCTCTAGGTCTTGCATCTTCTTTGATTTCTATTACTTTAAATTTACTCATTATCTTCATCCTTATCAAAAATCTCAACATCTAAAGCAAGAGATTTAAGCTCATTGGTTAATACAAAAAATGTTTCAGGAATTCCTGTTGCTGGAACATTTTCACCTTTTGTCAATGCTTTATAAGCACTAAATCTACCTTCTACATCATCTGATTTTATGGTTAACATTTCTCTTAAAGTATGAGCCGCTCCATAAGCTTCAAGTGCCCAAACTTCCATTTCTCCAAATCTTTGTCCCCCAAAGAGTGCTTTACCACCCACAGGTTGTTGGGTAACTAAGCTGTAAGGTCCTGTACTTCTTGCGTGAACTTTCTCATCAACTAAGTGGTGGAGTTTTAGCATATACATACATCCTACATGAACACGCTCTGCGATTTTCTCACCCGTGCGTCCATCATAAAGTTCTGTTTTGCCGTCCATATCTATCTTGGCCATTTCAAAAAGCTTGCTAAATTCTTCTATATTTACACCTTCAAAAACAGGAGTAGCAAATTTAACTCCTTTACTCCAGTCTCTAGCATAGTTTAAAAGCTCTTCATTGCTTAAGCTTTTAATAAATTCTTTTTCGCTTGCAAGTCTTGGAATAGAACAAATTTCAAGCATTTTTGCTCTTAATTCTTTAAGAAAATCTTTTTGCTTTCTGTCAAAAATTTCTTGAATCTGATCTCCGAGTCTAAGTCCAATTAAACCCAAATGGCTTTCTAAAATTTGGCCTATATTCATACGACTTGGAACGCCAAGTGGATTAAGCGCAATATCCACGCTTTTGCCATTTGGTAAATAAGGCATATCCACTTCAGGAACTATAGTTGAAACTATACCTTTGTTTCCGTGGCGTCCTGCCATTTTATCACCGACTTTAAGCTTTCTCTTTGTAGCAATATAAACTTTAACAAGCTTAATTACCCCACTTGGTAAAATATCATCTTTTTCTAAAATTTCAAGCTTTTCATCGTGTTCTGCTTTTAATTTTTTCTTCTCATTTTGGAAATGATTTTTTAAATCATCGTATTCTTTTTGAATCTCTTTAGAATAAGCTTTAATCAAAGTTGTTAAAGTAAAACGATTGATTTTTTCAAGTTCGCTAATATCTGCAGTTTGTCCTTTTTTATAATTTTTATCTCCAATTTTTTGATCACTATTTAAAGGGGCTTTGGAAAGAAGAGCACAAACACGAAGCATTTCTTCTCTATCCATCATCAAAAGTCTATCATGATGTTCTTTTTCTAAAGCCATTTTTTCTTTATCATAAGATTTTATTGCGCGATCATCTTTTTCATAGCCTTTTTTAGTGAAAATTTTAACATCCACAACAACACCCTCTAAAGAAGCGGTTGCATAAAGTGATTTATTCACAACATGTCCTGCTTTTTCCCCAAAAATAGCTCTTAAAAGTCTTTCTTCAGGAGTTGGTTTAACCTCACCTTTTGGAGAAACCTTACCCACCAAAATCATACCTGGTTTGATATGGGTACCAATTTTTGCAATACCGCTCTCATCAAGATGTGCAACATCTTCTTCTTTTACATTTGGGATATCTTTGGTAATTTCTTCTATGCCGTCTTTTAGTTCTCTTGCTTCAATTTCTTTTTCATAAATGTGCACGCTTGTAAAGGTATCTTCACGAATAATTCTCTCACTTACAACTATAGCATCCTCATAGTTATAACCATTCCAAGGCATAAAAGCGATTAAAGCATTTTTACCTATAGCAAGTTCGCCTTGATCCATAGAAGGACCATCTGCGATAATTTGTCCTGCTTTTACTATATCACCTTTTTTAACAATAGGATGTTGAATATAATTTGTATTTTGATTGGTTCTTAAATTTTTCTCCATAGTATAATGGTCAATAAATGGACCTTTATCATCTTCACCTAAAATGAAAATACTTTTATTATCCACTTTCTCAACCACACCGCCACGCTTTGCTTTAACAGCTTCCCAAGCATCACGCGCAATAATTTGTTCCATACCTGTTCCTACTATCGGAGCTGAAGCAGTAAGAAGTGGCACAGCTTGACGTTGCATGTTTGAACCCATTAGTGCTCTGTTTGCATCATCGTGCTCTAAAAACGGAATCAAAGAAGCCGCAACCCCAACAACCATACCTGAGCAAAGATCGATTAATTGCACTTCTTCGCGTCTTGCAAGTATAGTTTCACCATCTTGTCTAGCCTCAACAAATTCTTCTACTATATTGCCTTTAGCATCAACCTTAGTTGAAGCTGGTGCGATAAATAAGCCTTCTTCTTGTGTTGCTGTAAGATAAACAACTTCATTAGTCACTTTACCATTTACAACTTTTCTATATGGTGCTTCAACAAAGCCAAGTTCATTTACTTTTGCATAAGTAGAAAGAGTGTTAATCAAACCAATATTTTGACCTTCAGGTGTTTCAACTGGACAAATTCTACCATAATGTGTCGCGTGAACATCACGCACTTCAAAACCTGCTCTTTCTTTTACAAGCCCACCTTCACCAAGCGCTGACAAACGACGCTTATGAGTAACCTCACTTAAAGGGTTGGTTTGATCCATAAATTGCGAAAGCTGACCTCCTGTAAAAAATTCAATGATAGTTGTAGTAATCATTTTAGGATTGATTAAATCATAAGGCATTACTTTATCAAGATCCGCATTTAAAGAAGTAAATTTATCTCTGATCGCCTTTTGCATTTTTGCAAGACCTAAATGAAGCTCATTGGCTAAAAGTTCACCTATAGAACGGATACGACGATTTCCTAAATGATCTCTATCATCAATATGTCCTTTACCATTTTTTACTTTAATTAAATATTTTGCAGTTTTAATAATATCTTCATTAGTCAAAACAGTAACATACTCAGGCACTTCAAGACCTAACTTATGGTTCATTTTCATACGACCCACCTTGGTAAGATCGTATCTTTCAGGATTGAAAAATAAATCATTTACAAAAGCCTTCGCTGCATCTTTTACCACAGGTTCACCTGGGCGCATAACTTTGTAAATTCTAATCGCAGCTAAATCATTTTCATCATCAATATTTTCACTTTGTTTAAGAAGTTTTAGAGTTTCTCCATCTTGAGCAAAGGAGTTAATAATCGCTGCATCAACGCCATTAGCCAAATCATTTGCTATATCAAAACTTTTTTGCTCTTTAATCTTAGCAAGCTTACTCTCATCTAACAAAGTTAAAGAATCAAATAAAACCTCTCCACTTTCTTTATCAATAATAGGATTTGCTAAATAACGATTAAGTAAAATTTCTACAGGATATTCTATCCATTTTAAACCGTCTTTAATAAGCTGTTCTGCTTTTTTCTTTGTAAGTCTTTTTCCAGCTTGATGAACGATTTTTCCTTTTTCATCTTTAATATCATATTCTATTCTATCCATAAAATCATTTGGATTAAATTCTGTTAAAAATTTATCTTTTTTCACATGTATAGTCTGAATAGGATAAAACAACTTAATAATATCTTGTTTTTTATACCCTAAAGCTCTAAAAAGCATAGTTACAGGAACTTTTCTACGCTTGTTGATTCTTACATACAAAACATCTTTGGCATCGTATTCAAAATAAAGCCACGAACCACGATCAGGAATAATTTGTGCTGTATAAACAAGCTTATTTGCAACCGTTGAGCTTTCTTCTTCTTTAAAAATAACACCAGGGCTTCTATGTAATTGATTTACAACCACCCTCTCAACCCCATTAATGATAAAAGATACACGATCTGTCATTAAAGGAATTTCGCGGATATAAATTTCTTGTTCTTTAATATCTTTTACGCCAACTTTTTCCCCTGTTTTTTCATCTTTTTCATGCAGAGTAAGACGGATTTTCATTTTTAAATTTACAGAATAAGTCAAACCTCTTTCCATGCATTCGCGAATGGTATATTTTGGCTTGCCTATTTCACTACTAACATATTCAAGACTCAATCTATTTTGCGGATCATGAATAGGAAAAATTGATTTAAAAACTTTTTCTATACCACTTTCACCATTATCAAGATTTAAAAAATAATCAAAACTCTTTTTTTGTAATTGTAGAAGATTTGGGATTTCTATTTGTTTTGAAATGTTTGAGAAGTCTACTCTTAAACGATTTCCTAATTTATTATCTAACATATCGCACATACCTCATGGTAAATTTTGTAAATTTAAAAAAGAAGACCTAAAAATTAGGTAAAAATAAAAAAAGAAGACTTGCCTTGGCAAATCTTCTTCTAAACTTTAAAGCTTAAAATTACTTAAGTTCTACTTTAGCACCAGCTTCTTCAAGTTGTTTTTTAGCTTCCTCAGCTTCAGCTTTAGCCACACCCTCTTTTAGAGTTGAAGGAGTTTGCTCAACTGCATCTTTTGCTTCTTTAAGACCAAGGCCTGTAAGAGCACGAACGATTTTAATAACTTCAATCTTTTTAGCACCGCCATCAGTTAAAACGATATCAAATTCAGTTTTTTCTTCAGCAGCAGCTGCAGCACCACCAGCTGCAGCACCACCAGCTACCATTACAGGAGCAGCAGACACACCAAATTTTTCTTCAAATTCTTTTACAAGTTCTGATAACTCAAGAACACTTAAATTTGAAATATATTCTAATACATCTTCTTTAGAAATTGCCATTTTTTATCCTTTTATTTAATTTATTCAGATTCTTTTTTATTTTTAAGCGCATTTAAACCTATTGTGAAATTGGTAATTGGCGCATTCCAAACTTGCAAAAGCATAGCAAGCAACTCATTGCGTGAAGGCATTTTAGCAAGAGCTTTAACCTTAGCAACATCTGCAACTTCGCCTTCAATATAAGCTGTTTTGATTTCAAATTTATCGTTATTTTCTTCAAATTTAGCAGCTACTTTTGAAACACTTAGCTGATCTTCGCCCCAAAGATAAATATTTGTATCTTTAAGAACTAGACCTGTTTTACCGGAATTGTTAAGAGCAATGTTAGCCAAAGTATTTTTAACAATTTGAACTTTTACATTGTTTTCTCTTGCATTATTTCTAAGCTCTTCTAGTTTTTTTGTGCTAAGACCTCTGTAATTACAAACTACAATAGCTTCACTAGCTTTAAAACCTTCTTCAAGTTTAGCAATAATCTCAACTTTTTCACTTCTAGTCACATTTTCTCCTTTCCGATTGAGATTTCAAGTAGAGTGGAAATCCAATTAAGCTTATGCCTCGACTATCTTCAATCTAAAATAAACATCTCAAAAAATCAAAAATTTTTTCAAATGTTTATTTTAAAACAAAAGAGTTGCAAAAAAGCAACTCTTATTTCATATCAAGCAATTCTTGTGTTTCAAGCTTTACAGAAGGGCTCATTGTCAAAGATAAAGCCGCATTTTTAATATATCTACCTTTAGCTGCGGCAGGTTTGTGTTTGTTAATTGCCTTTACAAAAGTGCTAACATTGTCCCATAATTGTTCTTTGGAAAAACTTACTTTACCAAGACCTGCATGGATATTTCCTTGCTTATCAACACGGAAATTTACCTGACCACTTTTTGCATTATTAACTGCTTGAGCAACATCCATAGTAACTGTTCCGGTTTTAGGATTTGGCATTAAACCTTTTGGCCCTAAAATTCTACCAACTTTACCAACAAGTCCCATTAAATTTGGAGTAGCAATCAAAACATCAAAATTCATATTACCTTTTTGAATTTCTTCTACTAAATCATCGCTACCCACAATATCTGCACCAGCATTTTTCGCTTCATCAGCTTTTGCGTCTTTTGCAATTACAGCAACACGAACTTTTTTACCCGTTCCAGCAGGTAAAACAACAGATCCTCTTACCATTTGATCTGCATGTCTTGGATCAACATTAAGTTTTAAAGCAATTTCTACAGTCTCATCAAATTTAGCAGACTTTAAAGTCTTTATTGTATCAATTGCATCGCTTAAAGCATACTCTTTATTTGAATCAATTTTTTGTGATAATTCTTTTAATCTTTTTGCTATCTTAGCCATTTATTTTCTCCGCATTTTAAAGTGCTACCGCCTTTTACCTTGGCGGTGAAAGGATTAATCTACGATTTCAACACCCATAGAACGAGCTGAACCTGCAATAATTTTAACAGCTTGATCTCTATCTTTAGTATTTAAATCTGCAATTTTCTTATCTACTATTTCTAAAACTTGAGCACGAGTTAACTTACCCACCTTATTTTTAAGTGGATTATCCGTACCTTTAGAAATTCCAGCTGCTTTTTTGATCAAATCCGTAGCTGGCGGTTGTTTTGTAATAAAAGTAAAACTTTTATCTGCATAAACAGTGATAACAACAGGGATATTAAAACCTGCCATATCTTTTGTTCTTTCATTAAAAGCCTTACAAAACTCCATAATATTAACACCTTGCTGACCCAAAGCAGGACCAACAGGTGGTGATGGGTTTGCTTTTGTGGCAGCAATTTGCAATTTAATTTCGCCTACGACTTTTTTAGCCATAACAAATCTCCTTACTTGATATAAATTAAATTATTTTCTCAACTTGAGAATATAAGATCTCCACTGGAGTTGAACGTCCAAAAATAGAAACATTTAATTTTAATAAACCACGAACCATATCATACTCTTCTACAATTGCAGTAAAGTTTGCAAATGGCCCTTCTGTGATTCTCACATTTTCCCCTTCTTCAAAAGAAATCTTTGGTTTAGGCGCTGCACGATTGTGAACTTTTTCCAAAATCAAATTAATATCTTTTTCTGTTAAAGGGGTTGGCTTTTTAGATTCTCCAATAAAACGACCAACCTTTGGAAGAGATTGAATGCGATGCCAAAGCTCTGTATTTAAATCAAGAAGTGCAAAAACGTATCCTGAATACAAACTTCTTTCGCTAATCTTTTCTTTTCCATTCTTAAATTCAATAACATCTTCAGTTGGAACAACAATTTCTTTAAGTTGTTCTTCAATTCCGTTATCTTTTACTAAATTTTCAATGGCTCTTTTAACTGCCATTTCACTGCCAGCATAAGTTTGAATTGCATACCATTTATGAGTACTCATTTACTCTCCTTATACGATCGCAGAAACAATAGAGGACATAAGCCAATCCACTAACGCCAAAAACAAAGAAATCACCGCAACAACCACAAAAACTGTAATATAGGCATTTCTTACCTGTTCTTTTAAAGGAAAAATTACTTTCCTTAATTCGGCTTTTGATAATTTAAAATAAGTTATTAATTTTTCCATTTATTTAAACCTTAATTATGGCAGGGCAAGAGGGATTCGAACCCCCAACCATCGGATTTGGAATCCGGCGCTCTACCGTTGGAGCTATTGCCCTAAGGGCGCAAGCTTAACTTTTTAGCTTAACTTCTTTGTGAAGTGTATGTTTTTTTAATCTTGGGCAATATTTTTTTAATTCTAATTTTTCAGTAGTATTTTTACTATTTTTATAGGTGCTATAATTAATATCACCACATTCTTCACACTTTAAACCAACTTTAATTCTCATTTCAATTTTCCTTAAAAAATTAAAGCCAAGCTTTTAACTTGGCTTTATTAAATTATTTAATAATTTTAGAAACAACACCTGAACCAACAGTTTTACCACCTTCACGAATAGCAAAACGAGTTCCTTCTTCAAGTGCTACTGGAGCGATCAAGCTTACAGTAATTCTCACATTTTCACCTGGCATAACCATTTCAACACCATCAGCTAATTTAATCGAACCTGTAACATCAGTTGTTCTTACATAAAACTGTGGTCTATAGTTGTTAAAGAATGGAGTATGTCTACCACCTTCATCTTTATTTAAGATATAAACTTCAGCTTCGAAGTCAGTGTGTGGAGTAATTGATTTTGGTTTAGCAAGAACCATACCACGGATAACTTCTTCTTTTTTAGTACCACGAAGAAGAACACCTACGTTATCTCCTGCTTCCCCTTGATCCATTTCTTTTCTGAACATTTCAACACCTGTTACAGTTGTTGTTTGAGTATCTTTAATACCAACGATTTCGATAGTATCACCTACTTTTACAACACCTTTTTCAATTCTACCTGTAACAACAGTACCACGACCTGAAATTGAGAAAACGTCTTCAATTGGCATCAAGAAGTCTTTTTCAGTATCACGAGTTGGAGTTGGAATATAACTATCAACTGCAGCCATAAGATCCATAATTTTTGCCGACCATTCACCATCTTGTCCAGCTTTAGCTTCTTCAAGAGCTTTTAAAGCAGAACCAGAAATAATAGGTGTATCATCGCCTGGGAAATCATAAGAGCTTAATAATTCTCTAATTTCCATTTCAACTAACTCTAAAAGTTCAGCATCATCAACCATATCTGCTTTATTCATAAAAACAACAATATATGGAACGCCTACTTGACGAGAAAGAAGAATATGTTCTCTAGTTTGTGGCATAGGGCCATCTGCAGCAGAAACAACCAAGATCGCTCCATCCATTTGTGCAGCACCTGTAATCATGTTTTTAACATAATCTGCGTGACCTGGGCAGTCAACGTGTGCATAGTGACGATTGTCTGTTTCATATTCAATATGAGAAGTAGCAATAGTAATACCACGCTCTTTTTCTTCTGGAGCATTATCGATATTATCATAATCTTTAAGCTCTGCTAAACCTCTTCTAGAAAGAACAGCAGAAATAGCAGCTGTTAAAGTAGTTTTACCATGGTCAACGTGACCAATAGTACCAATATTTACGTGTGGCTTATTACGTGAAAATTTTTCTTTAGCCATTTTTTTCCTCCGTATAAAAAATAAATTGAGCAAAGCAAGTCTTATATCTATATAATTTTTTCAATTCATGGAGCTCATAGCGGGAATTGAACCCGCGACCTCTCCCTTACCAAGGGAGTGCTCTACCTCTGAGCCATACGAGCGCTCAGAAAAATTATACACAATAACAGACAACAAAAACTCTTAAATGGGATATATACTGTAAGTTAAAGGTTTTAAAATACAGCTCCCAGTTCTTTTAAATTGTTGGAGCGGGAAACGGGACTCGAACCCGCGACCCTCAGCTTGGAAGGCTGATGCTCTAGCCAACTGAGCTACTCCCGCAAAGCATGGTGGTGAGTCGTGGATTCGAACCACGGAAGGCGAAAGCCAGCAGATTTACAGTCTGCCCTCGTTGGCCACTTGAGTAACTCACCATAAAAATATTGCTTTTTCAATATTCTGGTCAAACACTGCTAAAATAAATGGAGCTGGTTAAGGGACTTGAACCCCCGACCTGCTGCTTACAAGGCAGCTGCTCTACCAACTGAGCTAAACCAGCAAAAATAAAAGTGAGATTATAACTCAAAAAAAAATTTTTGTCAAGACTTTTTTAGTTTTTCTATAAAATTTTAGTCTTGTAAAGTTTATTATCATAAACCAATATTATTTTTATCTATTTATGATAATCAAACAAATTTAAAAATTTCTTTGCTCTTTCGCTTTTTGGATTTTCAAAAAAACTTTTAGGATCATTTTCTTCGATGATTTTTCCTTCATCCATAAAAATAATTTTATCTGCTACAGCTTTAGCAAAACCCATTTCATGAGTAACAATAAGCATAGTCATACCCTCTTTTGCAAGATTTAACATCACTTCTAAAACTTCTCTAACAATCTCAGGATCCAGTGCTGCTGTAACCTCATCAAAAAGCATTAACTCAGGATTCATACATAAACTTCTTACTATGGCAATTCTTTGCTTTTGTCCTCCGCTAAGTTCTCTTGGATAAGCATGAATTTTATGCAAAAGCCCCACCTTTTCAAGCCAAATTTTAGCCTCTTTTAAAACCTCATCTTTCTTTCTTTTTTGTACTTTCATGGGTCCTAAAAGTATATTTTCTTCAACACTTAAATGCTCAAAAAGTTCATAAGATTGAAAAACCATGCCAACTTTTTGACGCATTCTTGGCCATTCTTTAAAATCTTTATCTATTTTCTCATTATCAACATAAATATTACCACTTGCAATCTCTTCAAGCCCGTTAATACAACGCAAAAGCGTAGATTTTCCACATCCGCTAGGACCTAAAATCACCACAACTTCTTTGGCTTTAACTTCTAAATTAATATCTTTTAAGGCGTGATGCGAACCATAATACTTTTGTAAATTTTCTATTTTTAGTATGCTCATTTTAGCTCCATTTTTTCTCTAATTTTCTTGAATATAAAGTGATAGGATAACAAAGTATAAAAAAGATAAAAAAAATCAAACCATAAATAATAAAAGGTGCAAAATCATTTTTATTATGAAATTCTATAATTTGTTGCCCTATCTTGACAAGCTCTACCGCTCCGATTAAATAAGCAAAGGTTGTACTTTTAATCATGCGAGTAAGTAAATTCATGCTCATAGGAGTTAAACGACGCATAGCTTGTGGAATAATAATATAAACAAAACTTTGCACCGTATTTAAACCTAAAGATGATGCACTTTCATACTGATGCTTTGGAATACTCTGCAAGGAAACACGCACTAAATCCATCATCTCAAAACAACCCCAAATGCTAAAGACAATAATAGCTGCACTTACAGAACTCAAATCCCACTCAAACCATCTAGGAAAACCAAAATACACCACAAAAAGCCATACCAAAAGTGGCATAACACGCACAAATTCTAAACCTAAACGACAAAAAGCATAGATATAGGTATTTTTAAAACTCATTAAAATTCCCAAAAACAACCCACCTATCGAAGTAATAATAATGCTGATAAATGAAATTTCAAGAGTGACAAAAAGCCCTTGCCAGAGTCTTAAAAGCGTATCGGTATTTAAAAATTCAAGCATGAAGCAACCTTTTTTCAAACTTTAGCAAAATAAAAGACAAAGGCAAAATAATGCACAAATATCCCATAAACAACAAAAACAATAGCTCATCTGTCTTATAGGTTAAGGAATTTAAACTCTTCATTAAATTCACCAAATCTGGCAAGGCAATAATACTAACGACTGAAGTTTCTTTGATTAAAAATATAATATTAGCACTAATACTTGGCATAGAAATAGCCAAAGCTTGCGGCAAAATCACATAACGCAAATTTCCAAATTTTGAAAAACCCAAAGAAAGTCCCGCTTCAAACTGCTGTTTTCTTATGGCTTCAAATCCCGCTCTTAAACTTTCAGCCATATAAGAACCCCCTAAAAAACTAAGTCCTACTATAGCACAAGCAAAAGAAGGTCTTAAAGTTTCTTCTACACTTAAACAAATCAAATCAAGCGGTGGAATTTGCTCTAAATGTATATTAAATTTAGGTAAAGCATAATATAAGAAAAAAAGTTGAATTAATAAAGGCGTATTTCTTGAAAACTCTATATAAAGCTTGCAAATATTTTCTAAAATTTTTATTTTAAAATAACTCATTAAAATACAAAACAAGCCTATTATCAAAGAAAAAATAATTCCAAAAAAGCTTAGTTTTATCGTAAGCCAAGCAGCTGTTAAAAAAGCAGGAGCTTGAGCTAATATAAAATCAAAATCCATTCTCTACCTTAAATTTTACCAAAGTTCTTTCATGATCATATCTTTATTTAAAATTTCAATTCTACCTTTTTTTGTATCAATAAGTTCTGAAATTTTAAGCTCTTTTAACACTCGAGATAAAGATTGTGCTCTAACATTTAAATCAATTGCAATTTGTTTTTGTGAAATTGTATCTAATTTTTTTTCATTTTCCAAAAGATACTTTAATAATCTCGTCCTTAAATCTAATGCATTTTGAGATAATTTCTTTTCTAAAATTTTAATTTTATCAAAAAGTGAACTGATGAGTAAAAAATTGAATTCTTTATTTTCACTGCATAAATTTTGAAAATTAATAAAATCAATTTCCAAAATTTCTCCATCTTCTTCAAAAATAGCATTAGCAGGATAATTTAATTTTTTAAAAGCAGGCATTTCTGCTATAAAATTTAGAGGATTAAAATAATGCAAAGTAATTTCTTTATCACTTGCTGTACTTTTATAAATGCGTATTTTTCCCTTGAGTAAAATAAAAAATTTTTTAGCCTCTTCGCCTTCATAAAATAAAATACTATTTTTTTGAAATTTTTTTAATTTTCCTACACTAGATAAAAGTTCTAAATAATCTTTCATTATATACATTTTCCATTCTTAACTTATGTTAAATTTAATTTATCTTATTTTTGCTATATTAACGCCATAAAATTAACATTTAAGAAAGGCTTATATGAAATTTGAAACAATGAATCAAGAAAGTATAGCAAAACTCATGGAAATATTTTATGAAAAAGTTAGAAAAGATAAGGATTTAGGTCCTATTTTTAACAATGCTATTGGAACAAGCGATGAAGAATGGAAAGATCATAAAGCAAAAATAGGAAATTTTTGGGCAGGCATGCTTTTAGGCGAAGGTGATTATAATGGGCAACCCTTAAAAAAGCATCTAGATCTACCTCCTTTTCCTCAAGAATTTTTTGAAGTTTGGCTAAAACTTTTTGAAGAAAGTTTAAATATAGTTTATAATGAGGAAATGAAAAATGTCATTTTACAGCGTGCACAAATGATAGCTTCACATTTTCAAAATATGCTTTACAAGTACGGCAGACATTAATTTGGCAATTTTTTTGCCAAATCTTTTTTCACCTCTTCTAAAATCTCCTCATCCTTAGAAAAATCAAAAAATTTAAACTCATTTCCATGTTGCATAAAACCATCGAGCAAATCTCCACTCAAACGATTTTTAAGATCAAGCTCTGCTATTTTAAACCCATCTAAAGTGCTAGCAAATTCTTTTAAACGACTCGGAATTTCTTTAAGCTTAGTATAAAGATAGCAAGTACTTTTAAGCCCTACACGACCTACACGGCCACGAAGTTGATGTAAAGTAGCAAGTCCTAAACGTTCCGCCCCCACAATCACTATCATACTCAATCTTGGCAAAGAAATACCTACTTCCACCACTGTAGTGCTTAGTAAAATATTTCCCTCATCTCTAAAACGCTCTAAAATTTCATCTTTTTGTTTATCTTTTCCATGAGTTACAAAAACTTTTTCATAATGACTCTGCCAATATTCTTTAGCCTGTTCTAAAGAAAGATAAGGAATCTTATCACTAGCACTCACTAAGGGATAAATAATGATAATTTGATGATTTTTAGAAATTTCTTCCTTGATCTTCTCGCTAAGCTTAGAAAAACCTTCATTTTGTATGCAATAAGTTGTAATATCTTTTTTAAAAGGCATTTGTTTAATAAAGCTAAAATTTAAAAGTTCAGATTGTATCATGCTTAAAGTTCTTGGAATAGGCGTAGCTGAAAACTGTATAAAATGAGGGGCAAATTCTTGCTTATTTAAAGAATGAATTTTCTCACGCTGAGCTGATCCAAAACGATGTTGTTCGTCTATCATTACAAGTACGGCATTATGGCTTTCTAAATGAATTAAAGCATGAGTGCCTATGATAAGATTTGCTTTTTGAATATTTTGTTCTAAATCTTTTTCTTTTTTACCCCCTTTAATAAACAAAATATTCATAAAATCAGGTAAAAATTTCTTAGCCTCTTCATAAAGCTGATACGCTAAAATACTAGTAGGTGCCATTAAAATAGCTTGCTTAGGATAAACCATCAAAGCCGCACCAAGTAAAACCAAGGTTTTACCACACCCCACATCACCCATAATCACACGCCTTTTGGCTTCTTTTGAGTGTAAATCTTTTTCTATGTCTTTTAAGGCGTTAAGCTGATCTTTAGTAAGAGAAAAAGGCAAATCCTTAATCCAATTGGCTATATTAAAAACATTGATTTGATGAGCTTTAAAATGCGTTTTTTTAGCTTTTAAACGCTTTAAAAAATTATATATTTCTATGTATTTTAAATCTTTGCTAAAATTTTGCAAATTTTCAAACATAAAAAAACTTTTTTCATCATAGGCATGTAAATTTAAAAGAAAATGTATATATTTATCCTCTATGCCACTTTCTTTTAAATTTTCATAGTTAAGATATTTATGTATAAAAGCAGCAATTTTTGTATCTTTTAAGCCTAAAATTTGATACTTTGGACTAAAACCCTCAAAAGAAGTTAAAATTTTAGGATTGTTAAATTGCCAAGTGTGATTAAAACGTGAGAGTTTAGCATTAAAAATAAGCTCTTTTCCTACCTTACAAATCCCAAAATGCCAAGCTCTAGGATGAAAAAACACAAAAGAGATATTTTCTTGCCATTCTTCACAAAAACCCAAACCAAAAAGTTGATTTTTTCTTGAACTAACGCTTTTTATAGTGATTTTTTGGGTACAAATTTCATTTTCTTTAGGATTTTTACTTGGATTTAAATTTTCAATTTTTTTAGGTAAAAGAAGCGCTAAATCAATAGCACTTCTAATTTTTAATTTTTTAAAAAATTCATAATCACTTTCTTTAATTTTCATTTTGTATGCTTGCAAAACTTATATTTAAAAGCTCTTGATGTTTTTTAATATAAGCATTTATGGTTTCAAGTTTAACCTTTTCCATAAGTTTTAACTCTTCTTTATAATATCCTAATTTTAAACCTTGATAAAATTCGTTAAAAGACATAGATAAACGCTTGCTTAAGCTTTCATAACGCAAAGGAGTTGATCCTATGAGAAAATTTTTAGCTTGATCAAGTTCGTTTTGAGTAATACCATTTTTTATAAAATCTTCAAAAAGCTCTTTTACGATTTTTTTAGCTTCTTTAGCGCTTTCATTTTTAGTTTGTAAATATCCAAAAACTCTAGAAAAAGATATATTCATATCAAGCATAGCATAAGCTGAGTATGCAAGACCTCTTTTAACACGAATTTCTTCCATAATCCTTGAACCAAATCCTCCTTGCCCTAGAACAAATAATGCAATTTTTGCAAGATATAAATCCTTATCTTTAAAATCAGCAAAAAAAGGTGTCGCAAAATAAATATAAGCTTGTTCACTTTCTGGGCGTAGCAAAATTTCATCTTTGATGTTTTTACTTAACTCATATTTTTTTGGAGTATTTTTCTTACCTATTTGAAGTTTTGATAAGAGTTTTAAAAGATCTTCCTTGGCTTGTTTTTCTTCTAAATCTCCTCCTAAAATCACAACCAAATCACTAAGATGGATAAAATTTTTATAAAAATTTTTCAGATCTTTTAAGGACAAAGTTTCTATACTTTTTTCATCTCCATCATTTGGACTTTGAAATTCTTTACATTTAAAAATTTGAGTATTGAGTAAATTTTTTGCTAAATAATCAAAATCACTATTTTTACTCGCGAGCTCACCTAAGGCATTGATTTTTAATTTTTGCAAAGTTTTTTCTTCTATTCTTGGTTTTAAAAGCAATTTTTCTAAACTCTTTAAAGCAAAATCAAAATTTTCTTTCAAGCAAGAAAGATTGATTTCCAAACTTTCAAAACCACTACTTGCCTCTAAATTTATCGCTCTAAATTCTAAATCCTTAAAAAATTTATCATCCACGCCTTCATTTAAAATGCGTGAAAACATCTTAGCTAAGCCTGCTATTTCATCATAACTTCTAGCGCAATTTCTAAAAACAAGCTTTAAAACAACAATAGGAAAATCAGAATTTTTTTCAAAAATAAAAGGGATTTTAACACCCCTACTCTCTAAATACTGCATTAAAACCTTTCTAAAATTTCATAAGCGGTATTGCGTTTAGCTGGATTTTCGCCTAAACTTCTAATCAGCCTTATCATCTCATCTTGATTCATTCTATAACTTGCTCCTGCAGCACTTACTACATTTTCTTCCATCATGGTTGAGCCTAAATCGTTAGCCCCAAATTTTAAAGCAAGTTGACCTATAATCGAGCCTTGAGTTACCCAAGAACTTTGCAAATTTTTAAAATTATCTAAATAAAGTCTTGCTAAAGCTAAAAGTCTTAAATACTTGTTAGAACTTTGCTTCATAATCTCTGGATGTTTTTGGATTAAAGCAGTATTATCACTTTGAAAGCTCCATAAAATAAAAGCTCTAAATCCCCCTGTTTCATCTTGCAATTTTCTCAAATGCTCAAAATGATCGATGATTTCTTCATCATTTTCAACCGTTCCAAACATCATAGTAGCTGTACTTTTCATACCGATTTTATGAGCTTGGCGATGTACTTCTAACCAAGTAGCTGTATCGCATTTATTTGGTGCAATGATATCACGCACCCTATCGCTTAGCACCTCAGCACCTGCTCCTGGTATAGAAAATAAACCTTTAGCTTGTAGTCTTTGAAGTACTTCAGTAATTGAAATTTTAGATGCTTTTGCAATATAAGCGATTTCAACTGCTGAAAAACCATGTACAGTGATATTTGGATAATGTTCTTTTATCCAAGAAACTAATTCTTCATACCATTCTATTTTTAATTTTGGGTGCACCCCACCTTGAAAAAGAATTTGTGTACCCCCAATAGCTTCAAGCTCCTCTATCTTCTTGCCTATCTCCTCAAAGCTTAAAATATAAGCATCATCTTCTTTATGATGGCGATAAAAAGCACAAAAAGAACAATCAATACAACAAACATTGGTATAATTAATATTTCTATCCACAACAAAAGTGGTAATTTTTTCAGGATGAAGTTCTAATTTTCTTTTATAAGCCATTTCTCCAAGTTCCGTTAAACTCGCATGATATAATAAATCTAAAGCTTCTTTTTTATCCAGTCTTTTCAAAATTTTTCCTTGTTTTTTTACATAATTAAAATAATTATAGCATTTAAAATATAAATTATGCTATAGTTTCGCTTATGAATTACATTGAACTATTAAAAAATAATAAAAATATCAGAATATTGGCTTCGGTTCAGTTTATAGTATATTTTGGAGCATGGTTTTCTCAAACTGGAGTTTTTACCCTTTTAGTCGAGCTTAATGCTCCTACTTGGGCAACAGCTACAAGTGCTATGCTTGCTTTTTTACCTGGAGTTTTACTTGCTCCTATTAATGGCGTCATAGTAGAGAAAAATAAACCTAAAAAACTTTTACTCAGTATGATTAGCATAGAATTAATTTCTATTTTTTGTCTTATTTTTGTCACAAGTCTTAGCATGCTTTGGCTTTTGTTTATTTTAATCTTCATAAGACTTTGCGTTGCTTCGATTTATTTTCAAGCTGAAATGAGTTTATTGGCTAAAATTTTAACCCCTCAAGAACTTAAACTCGCTAATGAAATGCACAGTGTCATTTGGGCGATTTCTTATACAGCAGGTATGGCAAGTGCGGGAATTTTTATTTATTTTCTAGGAGTTAAAACCGCTTTTTTATTTGACTGTGTGCTTATACTCATAGGCATTTCTTTTTTAGTAAGATTAAGTATTCCTGATTTTCATCAAAAAACACAAAATCGCTTTTTTACCATGATAAAAGAAGGATTTTTCTATGTTTTAAACAATAAGATAATTTTTCATCTTATCTTGCTTCATGCTTTTATAGGTTTAACTGCTTATGAAACCTTGGTTACGCTTTTAGCACAACATCAATACAAAGAAGTTTTATCCGCTGCTTTAGTAATAGGGTTTTTAAATGCAGTACGTGCTTGTTCTTTAGCTATAGGACCTATGGTTTTAAGCAAATTTATTAATGATAAAAATTTATTTTACATGTATCTTGGTCAAGGCTTAGGTATTATACTTTGGGCTTTAACTCAATTTAATTTTTATATTTCTTTTTTAGGTTTAATTGGTGCAGGTTTTTTTACCTCAGCACTTTGGGCTTATACCTACACCATGATACAAAAAAATGCTGACAAAGAATATCATGGTAGAGTGATCGCTTATACAGATATGATTTATCTTAGTTTTAGCGCTATTATTTCAATGCTTATGGGCTTTTTATTTGAAATAGGCTTGAATTTAGAACTGATTACAGGTTTATTGGGTATGATTTTTATCTTTGCGGCATTTTATTGGAAGTGGTTTTATAAAAAATATTTGTGAAAATTCACAAATATTTTAAATTTTAAACAAATCTTGAAGATTTTTCATTGCTTCTTCATTACTGATGGCATTATTTAGCTGCGATGAACTTAATTCACTGAGCTCTATTTCATAACCACTTAACATAGAAGCAAGGCGAATATTAATACCATTTTTTCCTATAGCTTTACTTTTTTGTTCGCTATTTAAACTTACAATAGCTTTTTTATCTTCAATTTTTACAGAATTTACAATAGCAGGAGCTAGGGCACGAGAAATTAAAATTTCACTCTCATTTGTAAATTCTATACAATCAATATTTTCATTATGAAGCTCTTTGCTTACTGCATTAATTCTTACACCTTTAACACCTACTGTAGCGCCTACAGGATCGATATTTGCTCCATTGGCCTGAAGAATGATTTTTGCTCTTTCACCTGGAATTCTAGCACATCCTATAATATTGACATAACCATCTTTGATTTCTGGAACCTCAGCTTCAAGTAAACATTCTAAAAATTTAGGACTTGTACGACTAAGCTCGATTTTAATACCCTTATCTGTATAAACACGGCGTATCACAGCTTTTACCACATCACCTATTTTAAACTTTTCCCCTTTAATGCGATTTTTTCTCGGTAAAAAAGCTCTTAATTCATCTATTTCAATAAAAGTATTTTCTTCATTATCCACTCTAACAACTGTACCAAAAACCATTTGCCCTACTTTGTTTTTATATTTTTCAAAAATAGTTTGTTCTAATAATTTTTGTATATGATATTCAAGTTCTTTATGTAAGGTATTTACCGCAGTTCTTCCTAAATTTTCCAAAGAACATTCATAGGTTAATTCATCTCCTATTTCAACATCTGGAGCTTCTGATTTTGCCTTACTTAACGCGATAAAACTCTCACTTTTATTTTGTAATCTCTCGTCATTATCTGCTACTATGGTAATTTTTTGATAAAGATTTAAATTTTTAGGATCCACAAAAAACTCATATTCTTGTCCATAAATTCTTTTTGCAGTATTGATTAAAGCGGTAGCTACCTTTTCTCTTACATTCTCTAAGTTTAAATTTTTTTCATTAGCAATAGATTCGATAATATCTGCTATCTTTTCCATATTTTATAAAACCTTTTTTGTGGGAAATTTAAAAATGTAGATAAAAATTATATCCTTAATAAGTTTAATTAAAAGTAAAATTTGCTAAAATTATAGATTAAAATGAAAATTCTTAAGGATTTAGCTATGGAATTAAAATTGGCAAGAACTTTGATTAATGAAAAACCTAAAAATATTAGCCTAGAAAAAATCGAAGAGGCTATAGAAAAAGAAGGACAAAAGTTTTTTTATTTTGATAAAGATAATACACACAAACAACTCATTGCCCTTGTAAATCATTTTGAAAAAAAAGGAGTAAGCATTTATCATAGAACCGTAAAATACGGACTTGATGATAATGATTTTATGTATGAGGTACATATTCTTTGAGTGCTAAAAAACTTTTTATTCAAACTTTAGGTTGTGCGATGAATGTCAGAGATTCTGAGCATATGATCGCAGAATTAACACAAAAAGAAAATTACGCACTAACAGAAGATATCAAAGAAGCAGATCTTATTCTCATCAACACTTGTTCAGTGCGTGAAAAACCTGTGCATAAACTTTTCTCAGAAGTAGGTGGTTTTGAAAAAGTTAAAAAAGAAGGTGCTAAAATAGGAGTTTGTGGATGTACTGCATCGCATTTGGGAAATGAAATTTTCAAACGTGCTCCTTATGTGGATTTTGTTCTAGGGGCAAGAAATATTTCTAAAATCACTCAAGCTATAAAAACTCCAAAATTTATGGGCGTGGACATAGACTATGATGAAAGTGAATTTGCTTTTGCAGATTTTAGAAATAGTATTTATAAATCCTATATTAATATCTCCATAGGTTGCGACAAACACTGCACTTACTGTATTGTGCCACACACAAGAGGAGATGAAATTTCCATACCTTTTAACATTATCTACAAAGAAGCTCAAAAAGCTGTTGAAAAAGGTGCTAAAGAGATTTTCTTGCTAGGACAAAATGTCAATAACTACGGCAAAAGATTTAGAAACGAACATAAAAAAATGGACTTTTCAGATCTTTTAGAAGAACTTAGCACTATAGAAGGTTTGGAACGCATTCGCTTTACAAGTCCACATCCTTTGCATATGGATGATAAATTTTTAGAAGTTTTTGCCAATAATCCAAAAGTTTGCAAATCCATGCATATGCCTTTACAAAGCGGTTCAAGTGAAATTTTAAAAGCCATGAAACGTGGCTATACTAAAGAATGGTATTTAAATAGAGCTTTAAAACTTAGAGAACTTTGTCCAAATGTTAGCATTTCTACAGACATTATTGTAGCTTTTCCAGGGGAAAGTGAAAAAGATTTTGAAGAAACTATGGATGTTTTGGAAAAAGTGCGTTTTGAACAAATTTTTTCTTTTAAATACTCCAAACGCCCTTTAACAAAAGCTGCAACCATGTCTAATCAAATCGATGAAAAAACAGCTTCAAGAAGACTTAGCACCTTACAAAATCGTCATAGTGAAATTTTAGATGAAATTGTAAAAAAACAAGAAAATAAAACTTTTAAAGTTTTATTTGAAGAATTAAGAGCAGGCAATAGCATTGCCGGAAGAACAGATAATAATTTTTTAGTTCAAGTTGAAGGTAGCGAAGAACTTTTAGGGCAATTTAAAGAAGTAAAAATCACTAATGCAAAGCGTATGGTTTTATATGGGGAAATCGTTTAAAATCCATTGCTTAACATATATAATTTTCATCTTGCAATGGCTTATTTTTTTAAGCTGTAAAAAGCACTATAAAGGTGAAAAAGTTGACCGTAAAGCTAGTGTGATACTTTTTTGGCATGGAAAATTAGCACTCATGCCTTTTGCGTTTAGACATTATAGACAAAAAAATAAAAAAGCCTATGTCATGATCTCCCACCATAAAGATGGAGAACAAATTGCAAAAATCATCAAGCTTTTCGGTCTTGATACTGTAAGAGGAAGCACTTCAAGGGGTGCTAGCAGTGCACTTAGAGCTGCATTTAAAGTTTTAGAACAAAATGACGATATAGTTATCACGCCTGATGGTCCACGTGGGCCTTATCATAGTATTTCAGATGGTTCTATCATTTTGGCTCAAAAAAAAGAACTAAAGATAAGAATTTTAAACTATGAAGCAAATCGTTTTTGGGAATTTAAAAGTTGGGATAAGATGATCTTGCCAAAACCTTTTAGCAAGATTACTTATAGTCTAAGTGAACCTTTGGATATTTTATCTTTAGATAAAGAAAAAGCTAAAGAATTTCTAATGGAACAATTTGATAAAATTAGCTTAGCTGATCAATTTAAGGAATGAAATGTTATTTTTACTTAAAAAAATATTTCCACAACTTTTTATTAGTATTATTTTAGAAGATAAAAAAAATATTGTAAAAGCTTCTATTTACAGAGGAAATAAACTAATCAGTAGCAATGAAAAAACTTTTGATAAAAGTGAAAATTTATTAGAATACATAAAAAATTTAAGCAAGCATTTCTTATTTTACCACACTGCTTTATTTTTAGACGCCAAAGAACAAGGATTAATACCTAGTACAAATATTCAAGATTGTGAGCACTTTAATATAGGAAAAATCAGCTTACAGCATATTTTGTTTAATAATGCCCTTGTTTATACGGCTACCGAACATGTGGAATATTATAGCGAGCTTTTTGAAGAATATAGAGGTTTAGATTTTTTATATTCCCCTTTTGCTCTTCTTTACTACAATATACAAAAAGAAAAACAGCCTGATGATCAAATTTTACTTTATGGATTTAAACAAGGACATCTTTTGGCAATTATTGTTGCTAAAGGCAATACTATTTTATACGGTGATTTTAAAATATTTGAGCAAGAATTAGGTTTAGAGCTTGAACTTCCATCAGAAGATAATCAAGAAATTGAAAACAACAACGATGATACTGAAGTTACCTTAGATAACTTCAATGAAGCCTTAAATAATAAATTTGATCTACTTGATCAAGAAAATAATCTTGAAACTTTGGATAATAATGATAATTTTAATCTTGATGAATTAAATCAATTTAGCAATGATATGGAACTTTGCCGTTATATTATTACGAGCATTGAAAAATTTTACAATGATGATAAATATGCTGGGGTATTTATCAATGATATTTTATTATATAGCGAATCAGATATTAACATAAGCGCTATTGATTTTTTAGAAAGTGAAACTTTTTTAGAGATAAAAACGAAACAAATCAACACCTTAGATCTTATGATAGAATTGATGCAAAAGGAGCTTAAATGACTTATAGCTTCATACAGCCAAGAAAAAAACCTATTTTCACACTCTTTGATAAAATTTGGCTAGGACTTTTTGGTTTTAGTATATTATTTATCTTGCTAGTATATTTTACATATACAATAAAAATTGCATTAATCAATAGCTCTATCGATGATGAAAAACAACAAGTTATAGTACTTCAAAATCAAACTAAGCAAAATGAAATGCTTTATGAAATTTTATTCGATCAAAGCCAAATAGCGAAAAATTTTAACACTCAAAATCAAATTATTAAAGAAAGCTTAAGAAATCTATTTGATATTATTGTAAAAACTGATAATATTACTCTTGAAAGTGTTGAACAAGACGAATATTCCTTAAAACTTATCGGAGTCACTCCTACAAGAGAAATGTTTACTCTACTTTTAGAAACCCCTTTAAAAAGCATCTTTGATCAAAGCTATACAACCTATTATCGCTTAGATAATGGGTGGTATCGTTTTGTTAGTATTAGTAAACAAATTCCAGGAGTTGCAGATGAAAGATAAAAGCCTAGAAGAAATTGATTTATTAAAGCTTATCATTTGCGCGTTAAGTTTTATAAGCGTTTGCACAGCCTTGATCTTATTTTTACTTTTACCGACATTAAAAAATTACAAACAAGCAAATCTTAGAGAAAACTCACAACTTGCTATCTTAAAAGCCGCTAAATCAAAATTTGACTTTAGTGAAGATAAAATATCAACTCTAAGAAGCGAAAACAACAAAAGCTTAGAGCAATTTGAGCAAAATTTTAATATAGGAAATTTTGATATTTTTTTACAAAAATATTTTCAAAACGTAAAAATTCAAGAAACTAAGCCCGAAA
Organism: Campylobacter sp. BCW_6877; assembly: GCF_001762445.1. Taxonomy (NCBI): domain Bacteria; kingdom Pseudomonadati; phylum Campylobacterota; class Epsilonproteobacteria; order Campylobacterales; family Campylobacteraceae; genus Campylobacter; species Campylobacter sp. BCW_6877. Next base: position 66,816 of record NZ_MJWW01000028.1, read on the forward strand.
AACAAGAAAAATATCTAAAAAACCGCTTAGCCATTAAAGCGACAATGAACAATCCTAGAAGACTTTATGATTTTATTGATGCTCTAAAAAACTATAATAACTTAATCAAGCTTGATTATCCACTTAATCTTAAAGCAGGAGAGCAAGGTATCTCTATAGATCTTACTCTCAAAGTTTATTCAAGCTAAACTCACATCTTTGCCTTTTAAAATTTGATTCATAGTATTCATTGCACACATTTTTCCACACATGGAACATGAGTTTAAATCATCAGAGCGACGCTCATTAAACATTTTTTTAGCCTTTTCTCCATCAATAGCAAGTTTAAACATTTTCTCCCAATCTATTTCTTGTCTAGCCTTACTCATCTCATCATCCCTTGCTCTTTCTTTTGGAAGTTTAGCTATATCTCCTGCATGAGCTGCAATTTTAGTCGCAACTATACCCTCTCTAACATCTTCTAAATTTGGAAGTCTTAAGTGTTCAGCAGGTGTTACATAGCACAGCATATCAGCACCGCTAGCTGCAGCCACAGCTCCTCCAATAGCACCACTAATATGATCATACCCTGCACCAATATCTGTTACCAAAGGCCCTAGGACATAAAAAGGCGCTCCTTTACATAAACGCTTTTCTAATTGCATATTTGCCTCTATTTCATTAATAGCCATATGCCCTGGACCTTCTATCATTACTTGAACCCCAACATCCCAAGCTCTTTGGGTAAGAAGCGATAATTCTATAAGCTCTGAAATTTGCGCCCCATCACTTGCATCGTGAGTAGAGCCAGGACGCAAAGCATCACCCAAAGATAAAGTTACATCGTATTTTAAACAAATATCAAGCAAATCATCATAATACTCAAAAAAAGGATTTTCAGCATCCTTCATCATCATCCAAGCATAAAGCACAGAGCCTCCTCTTGAAACTATATTTGTAAGTCTTTTACTTTGTTTAAAAATATGCGTTGCGCGAGAATTAATACCTGCGTGAATTGTCATAAAATCAACCCCACTTTTAGCATGATGATATACAACATCTAAAAAGTCTTTAGCACCAATTTGTTTTAAATCTTTTTCTAAAAATCCTAGCGCATCATATACAGGAACTGTTCCTATCATAGCTTTTGAAACATTAACAAGCTCGTCTCTAAAACGACTTGTTTTGCCATAATTGCTTAAGTCCATAATTGCTTCTATGCCAAATTTATGAGCAAGCTCTACTTTTTTCATTTCCTCGCTATAATCAACGCAATCATTTGAAACTCCTAAATTTACATTAACCTTAGTACGCAGTCCAAAACCTATACCATTTGGATCAAGACTTTTATGATTAATATTTGCAGGGATAATAATTTTACCGCAAGCAATATTTTCAAGCAAAAAATCTTTACTTAAATTTTCTTTTTGCGCGACAATCTGCATTTCTTTAGTAAAAATACCTTCTTTGGCATAATTCATTTGAGTTTTCATAAATTTATCCTTTAAAAAATTTGGATAAATGAAGGGTGAGTATAAATTTTTAAAGTATTAAAATTTATAAATCTTCCCGACGCTGGCATTATCCAGATCCGGTTCGGTCTAAGCTTTTAGCTTACTCTCAGCCTGTTACACAAGCTCCCGTCATTTATGTTTTAATTATACACTTTAAAATTTATTTTTACTTTATGCGTGCAGTCTTTGTAAAACTTATAAGTTCTTCTGTAGTTTTTATATGATAAGGAAGTTTTCCAAGGCAATATTTAAAAATTTCAGCAGCTGCCAAAGCATCATCTAAGGCCCTATGATGCGTATTTTCCACACCCAGAAATTCTTTCAAAACCTCTAGTTTATATTTTGGACTTTCTATACAACATTGTGCAAATTCTATAGTGCAAATACGACGATTAAGCAAAATGCCAAAACCACACTCATTTAAAGCCTTAGAAATAAAACTATAATCAAAACGCACATTATGTGCTACAAAAATACTGTCTTTTAAAAAAAGTCTAAAATCACTTAAAACCTTTGTTAAACTTGGAGCATTTTCCACCATCTCATAAGTAATACCCGTAAGCTCAGTTATATTTTCTGGAATTTCTTTTACCTTAACAAAACTTTGAAAGCGTCCAATTTCTTTATAATTTTGAATTTTTACCGCTCCAATTTCTAAAATTTCCCCCTTGCTCACCCCACCAGTACTTTCTATATCCACTATGCAAAAAATTTCATCTTTAATTTTTGTTGTGCGTGTTTTAAGAGTAAAAATATTATCTTTATTTAAAGTTAAACCTAACCCCAAAAGCTCAAAAGTTTCTAAATCTAAATCAAAATTTTTTAATTCTTCAACTTTGGCAAACTCTTGCATCACCCAATCATAAGGCTTGCTTTGCTTATTTAATATAGAAATAATCTGATCAATTTGCTGTAAACTCAAAATTCAAGCTTTAAAGATGAAATTGCAGTTTTATAATCATTAGAAGAAAAAATATAACTTCCAGCCACCAAAATATCAGCTCCAGATTCTTCTAAATCACTAGCATTTAAACCATTAACACCACCATCAACCTCTATAAAAACTTTAGCATTTTTTTTATCAATCATTTGGCGCAATTCTTTGATTTTTTCATGCACTAAAGGTAAAAATTTTTGCCCACCAAATCCAGGATTAACACTCATTAAAAGCACCATATCTACAAATTCTAGCATGTGTTTAATAGAATCAATAGGAGTATGTGGATTTAAAACAATAGCAGGATGGATTCCTTGACTTCTTATATATTCACAAAGCCTTATAGGATGAACTTCGCTTTCCATATGAAAAGAGATAAATTTCGGTTTTAAAGAGATAAAAAGATCTACAAATTTACTTACATCTTTAACCATTAAATGCACATCTAATGGCAATTTACTAATAGTTGAAATTTTTTCGATCACGCAAGGTCCGAAAGTCAAATTTGGAACAAAGTGTCCATCCATTACATCAATATGTAAAAGATCCGCACCTGCAGCTTCAATAGCTTTAACTTCTTCTTCTAATTTCAAAAAATTTGCAGACAATAAACTTGGAGCTACATACATGATCAAAACCTTAAAGTATATATAAATGTGATAAATAATATTTTATCGACTTATATATTAAAAAAACTATAAATTATGGAATATTTTAAGCTTAATTTTGATAGAATCTCCATTTAAAAATTTTCATAAGGACAAGAAAATGGCAAGAGTATGTCAAATCACAGGCAAGGGTCCAATGGTGGGTAATAATGTCAGCCATGCTAACAATAAAACAAAAAGACGCTTTTTACCTAATCTCAGAACAGTTCGTGTAACTTTAGAAGATGGCACCACGAGAAAAATGAGAATTGCAGCTTCTACTCTGAGAACTCTAAAAAAACAAAATTCTAAATAATTTTGAGGATTTATTCCTCAATTTTAATATTTCAAATTTAAAAATAAAATTTAATAAATCACTTATATAACACACATTTAAAAATTATTATTAAGTTTATTATTTTTTAAGCCAAAAATATCTTTTAATAGTGTAAAATACCTTATTAAATGAATTTTAAATTTCACTAATACAAGGAGAGTTTATGCTACATGAATATAGAGAATTAATGTCAGAGCTAAAAGGTAAAGATGCTCATTTTGATAAACTATTTGATCGTCATAATGAACTTGATGACATGATTAAAGATGCAGAAGAAGGTAGAACTTCTCTTAGCAGCATGGAAATTTCAACCTTAAAAAAAGAAAAGCTTCATGTAAAAGATGAACTTAGCCAATATCTAGCAAATTATAAAAAATAAGGCAAAACAATGTTTGGAAGTAAAATAAACCATTCTGATCTTCAAAAACTTGAAGAAGAAAATAAAAATCTTGCACATAAAATTGAAAAATTTCAATCGGAAAATTTAGAATTAAAAAATAAAATTACATCATTAGAACAAGCGGCTTTAGAATCTAAACTTAAAACAGATCTTTTAAATGTTTTATTAACTGGGGTTTTAAAAAATATTACTATTGTTCAAGGCGATATGTTAGAAAATGTAAATAAGGCAGAAGTTATCTCTAGCTATTCTAAAACTTCTCTTGCTGAAATGGATGAACTTAACCATATTGCTAACTCTATCAATGCTTCCTTAGGGGATATTACAGAATCAGCCAATAAAACAAGAGATGTTGCAGGAACATTGCATAGAAGTGTTGATGAAATTACTAATGTAATCAATTTAATTAAAGATGTTTCCGATCAAACCAATCTTTTAGCTCTTAACGCTGCTATAGAAGCTGCACGCGCAGGTGAACATGGGCGTGGTTTTGCTGTTGTTGCCGATGAAGTAAGAAAACTAGCTGAAAAAACACAAAAAGCAACCACAGAAGTTGAAATGAATATCAACCTTCTAAAGCAAAATGCAAATGAAATGTATACTCAAAGTGAGCAAGTTGAAAAAATTTCTATAGATTCTAATGCTCATATTATGAGTTTTTCCGAAAAATTTACTCACTTAGTAAATGAAGCGCATTCTACCAATTCAAATGCAGTTGGTATCGCTTCAGAAGCTTTCGTATCTTTAGCAAAACTAGATCATATAGCTTTTAAACTAAATGCTTATAAAGAAATTTTTTCCAAATCAGGAAAGCAATTAGCCGATCATACATCTTGTCGCTTAGGAAAATGGCTTGCTAGCACAGGAAAAGAAAGATTTGGACAAAATAAAAGCTTCTTAAAAATTAACGAGCCACATGAAAAAGTTCATGAAAATATGAATAATGCTATAACAATAGCAAATACAGAAGATATTAGCAAAGATATTACTCAACACAGCATAATTAATAAATGTGAAGTTGCTGAAAATGCATCGCTTGATCTTTTCAATGTATTTAAAGAAATGCTTGATGAGTCAGATCATTAAAATCCTAGGTTGAACCTTTTTAAGGTTTAACCTAAATAATCTTTAATTTTCCCCACTTTTCCTTTAAAAACCACATATAAGCAAAATCAAGCAAAGGCGTTCTTATCATATTTTTACATTTTTTTTCAAAATCCTGCACCTTAACATAAACAGCTTCAATCTCTTCATCATCAACTCCACCTCCAGAAGAAATTTTATCTTTTTCATCAACTTCTGCGAAATAAAAGCTTTGCTTGCTTACACCTGAACCAAACCCTGTATAAAAATCTCCTATTTTTTCTAAATTTCTAGGAGCATACCCTAGTTCTTCTATACATTCTTCTTTTGCTATTTCCTCTAAAGATAATTTTTTATCTACAAGTCCTGAACAAAGCTCTATAGTATAGCCCATATTATCATCTTTTACATAATCTTTATCATGCATTTGATGATACCAAAGTGGTATGCGAAATTGGCGTACAAAAATAAAACTTTCTAATTCTTTATGATACAAAAGCACTGAAACACTATCTTTAGATTCTATAAAATCCCAAGTACAAAACTTGCCATTACTTTCATAAGCAAATCTCTTAGGCTTAATATAATTTGATTTTTCAAAAGAAAGTTCTTTTAAATTTTTAAACGCCATAATAAAACCTTTTATTTATTTTTCACATTGTACTTTATTTTTGCTTTTTTGAAAATATAAAGATGATTAAAGCCTTAAAAAATTAAAAATCATATTTATAACTCAACCAAAAACTCCTTCCTTCTGTATAGTCTTGATAACGATTTGCATATCCAGCAGGATTAGCCCCATCCCATTTAGTAACTTGAGGATCGAAGAAATTTTTATCAAAAAGATTTTGCACTGCAAAACTTAAGCTAGATTGCTTATTAATTTTATAATTTATCCCTAAATCTACTATATAAAAAGGCTTATATTTTTGCCATGGCAGACTACCATTACCACCACCTTTTGCTTTAGCTATAGTATCAAGTCTTGCCCGTGTTTTAATATAGGAACTAAATTTACCTCGCTCATAGTTTAATTTTAACATTGCTATATGCCTTGGTAAATTTTCTATTCTATCACCACCAAACCAATTTTTTTGACCATCTTTGTAGCGATTATCCATAAAAGTATAACTTGAATTTAGGCTAAAGCCATTGTAAGTTTTGGTATTAAATGCAAATTCTATACCTTTAGTCTGTGTTTTTCCAAGATTAATAGGACGCGTACAAACAGTGCTATTGCCACAATCAATACCATTTTGCATACCTGTTAAATCTTCGCTACTGATTTGATTTGTAAAATCAGTAATAAATCCTGTAATAGAATAATGTGCAAAATCAAATATCCTAAAATCAACACCCAATTCATAATTTATACTTTCTTCTGGTTTTAAGTCAGGGTTTCCAAAATAAGCATTATTATTGGCATAATTATAATATCCATTTGTCAACTCCTTAACAGCAGGAGTTTTATAGCCTTTTGAAACACCTCCTTTAAAGGCTATATTATCATTTAAGTGATAAACCAAATAAATCCTAGGGGTAAATTCAGAATCAAACAAATTGCTATAAATATAACGCAAACCTGTAGTAAAAATCAAATCATCGGTTATAAAATACTCATTTTCCCCATAAAGCGCAACCGTGGTTTGATCAAGATTTTTACCTCTTATTTGACTACCTGCGCTTGCTTGATCATTTTTTAACATCTCATAATCAATCCTTGCACCAAAGGTATTTACTAAATTACCGTATTGACCTAAATTCCAAGGTAAAACAACCTTACCTTCTCCTACCCAAATTTGACTATGTAACTCCTTATCCTTAGTGCTACCATATTGTAAATATGAGCTAGTTGAACCAAAATCATAATTACCATCATGATTTAAAACAACATTATCTTTAAACAGTTGCCTTTCGCTTTTAATAGCCCTACTACTTGTAGAATTCACTGAAATTTCATTAATATATCGTTCTATATCAAAATATATATTATTTTTATCATTTACTGTCCAATTAAGCCTAGAACCAAAACCTAAACTAGTAAAAGCACCTGGACTATGACTAGCAATTTGATAATTATCAGGTCTTTGTTGACTACTATTCCAAACCGGTGTAGGCCATTTTAAATCAGAAGTTGCCTTATCATAATACTTCAACCTTGCAGAAATTGATAATGTATCTTCAATCAAAGGAGTTGCCACATAAGCATTAAATCCCCCAGCATTGCCATAGTGATTAGAGTGCTGTTGTAAAAGAGTGTTAAATTCTATATTTGCCTCAGTCTTATCAGGATTTTTCTTAGTGATAATATTTATCACACCACCTACAGCATCACTGCCATAAAGTGTAGAAGCTGGACCACGTATAACCTCAATACGCTCTATCATAGACAAAGGTGGTAGATATCCTGACTCACTGCCACTAAAACCATTATCATAAAACCCATTTGCAACACTTTGACGTTTTCCATCAATTAAAACTAGAGTATAAGAACTACCAAAACCTCGTATGCTAAAATCATAAGTGCCTGTTTTATTCATAGTCACATCTACACCTGGAATATCTCCTATAGCCTCCCCTATATCCTTAATTGGCTTTTTTTCAAGCTCTTCTTTTGTAATGATAGAAATACTAGCAGGCGCATCAACCAAATCTTGTTCAAAACCACTAGCACTAACCACAACATCATTAAGTTGATATTTTTCTTCTGCTTTTAACAAAGCTCCAGATAAAATTAAAAAACACAGTAAACTTTTTTTAAATTTCATATTTTTAATTTGAGTCAAATTAATTCCTTTAAAAATAATTATTTTGATATTTAAAATCATTTTTGAAGTATAAAAAAAGAATACTTTTAATTAACTTAATTTTGATAACAATTATAAATAATAAAATTATTTAAAAAAGCGAAGTAAAAGCCTAAGCCTCTTGATAGGCTCCAAGCTTTAAAATTTTCTGCATACGATTTGCAGAAAGTTCTCGTACGTCAATATTTTCAAGTTCATTTAGAGATTTTTTTACATAATCAGCAATAGCTACTGCTGCAGCTTCTTTATTACGATGTGCACCATTTGTAGGCTCATCTATAACATCATCAATTAAACCTTGAGATTTTAAATCATCAGCCGTTACCTTCATAGCCTTGGTTGCAGCTTCACTTTTTGCAGGATCATTCCAAAGTATTGCAGCACAACCTTCAGGAGAAATTACTGAAAAAACAGAATTTTTCATCATTGCAAGTCTATCTGCAACCCCTATAGCTAGCGCCCCACCGCTACCGCCTTCTCCAATAACTATAGCAATGGTCGGTATTTTCAAATCACTTAATTCATATAAATTTCTAGCGATAGCTTCACTTTGCCCTCTTTCTTCAGCACCTACACCAGGATAAGCACCCGGAGTATCTATTAAAAATAAGATAGGAATTTGGAACTTCTCTGCAAGTCTTGCTACCCTTAAAGCTTTACGATAACCTTCAGGATGTGGCATACCAAAATTTCTAGCGATTTTATCTTTTGTTCCACGCCCTTTTTGCTCGCCAATTACAATTATTTTTTTCTCTCCTAAATAACCCATAAAACAAACAATAGCAGGATCATCTCTAAAAGCACGGTCACCATGTATTTCGTGAGCATCGTTTAAAATAAGTTCAATATAATCAAGAGCGTAAGGACGATCTGGATGGCGTGCTAATTGCAAACGTTGAAAATCGCTTAAATTTTTATAAGTTTTAGAAATTTCTTTTTCAAGATTTTTCTTTAAAATCGATACAGCTTCAGTATCTCCTTTAATCTGAGCGTTGATAATATCCTCATCAATTTGCTGAATATTTTTTTCAAAATCTAAATAAGAAGCCATATTAATCTACTTTTTTAAATACAACACAGCCATTTGTGCCACCAAAACCAAAAGAATTACTCATTGCCACTTTTAAATCTGATTTTCTTGATATATTTGGAACATAATCAAGATCACATTCCTCATCTTTTACAAGCTGATTGATTGTAGGTGGAACTACCCCATCTCTTAAAGCCATAACACTGATAACTGCTTCAATTGCACCTGCAGCGCCTAAGCAATGACCTGTTTGTCCTTTTGTGGAACTTACAAGTGGGATATTATTACCAAAAAGCTCTTTAATTGCTGCTGTTTCATTTTTATCATTTACAGGAGTTGAAGTTCCATGTGCATTGATATAATCTACCTTTGGATTCCCTGCCATATTTAAAGCTTTTTTCATAGCTCTTAAAGGTCCATCTAAAGTTGGTGAAGTAATATGATGTGCATCTGCACTTTCTCCAAATCCAATTAATTCAGCATAAATCGTAGCACCACGTTTTTTAGCCTCTTCATATTCCTCAAAAACTAAAGCTCCAGCACCTTCTCCCATAACAAAACCATCTCTCTCTTTGTCAAATGGTCTTGAAGCATGCTGTGGATCTTCATTTCTGGTTGATAAAGCTTTCATTGAAGCAAAACCACCTATACCCACAGGACAAATAGCGGCTTCTGCACCTATAACTAACATTTTTTTGGCATTTCCTAAAGCTATACTTTTGTAAGCTTCTCCTATAGCATGGGTTCCTGCTGCACAAGCTGTAACACAAGAAATATTTGGCCCTTTAAGTCCATGCTCTATAGAAATCAAACCTCCTAACATATTTACAAGTGCTGAAGGTATGAAAAAAGGGGAAATTTTACGCGGACCTCGCTCGGAACAAATAATGGAATTTTTTTCTATGTTAGGCAAACCTCCAATACCAGCAGCCGAAACAATGCCAAATTCTTCTTTGTCTAATTCTTCGCTAAATCCAGCATCCTGCATTGCTTCTCTTGCTGCTTTAATTCCAAGTTGTATGAAACGGTCAATTTTTTTTACTTCTTTGCCATCAACAACCTCTAATGGATCAAAATTTTTAACTTCAGCTGCAATTTGAACAGGAAAGTCTGTGGCATCAAAAAGAGTAATTTTATTTACTCCGCTTTCTCCATTGCAAATTGCTTTAAATGAACTTTCTTTATCTAAACCAAGGGCATTGATCATACCAATACCTGTAACTACAACTCTTTTCAAGAATAAGCTCCTTGCAAGAAAAAAATTATTTTTTTAGATTGTCAATATAATTTACAACATCTTCAATTTTAATTAATTTTTCAGCATCACTATCTGGAATTTCTACTTCAAATTTTTCTTCTAAAGCCATAATAAGCTCTACAACATCTAAAGAATCAGCACCTAAATCTTCAATAATTTTTGATTCCATTTTAACTGCATCTGCATCAATACTTAATTGCTCTATTACTACTGCTTTTACATCATCAAATGTTGCCATTTGTTCTCCTTCAAAAAATTAAAATAAAGCGTATTTTACTATAAAAAGCTTAAAATATTTATAGTTTTTCATTATACTTGAAAATAAAATATTAAAACATAAAGGAAAAATGATGCTTTTCTCTAATTTAATCAAAGAAAATCAAAAAATTTGGGATGCTTATCTACATCATGATTTTGTTAAAAAATTAGAAGATAAAAGCTTAAAGCAAGAAAATTTTCTTTTTTATCTCAAGCAAGATTATATTTATTTGCTTAATTACGCAAAATGTTATGCAAGATTAGCACTTAACTCAAATACTGCAAAAGAACTTCGTTTTGCTATGAAATTTCAAAATTATATAGTTGAAGGAGAAATGGAACTTCATCGTGCAATTTTATCTCTTGGCATTAATGCAGATGAACTCGATACAAAAGATGAAAGTTTAGTTAATATAGCCTATTCGCGTTATATGTTAAGCGTAGGTGAAAATGGAGATTTTTTAGATATGTTAGTTGCTCTTAGTGCTTGCGCTATAGGCTATGCAAAAATAGGTGCTGAAATTATAAATCGTTTAAAAAATGAAAATTTAAAAGATCATCCTTACAAAGAATGGATTTTGACCTATGGAAGTGAAAATTTTCAAAACGAAGCTAAAGAATTTGAAGATTTTGTTAATTCTTATACTTCAAGTGTTAGTATACAAAAATTCCAAAAACTCAGCGAAATTTTTCATACTGTAACACGCTTGGAAGTGGCTTTTTGGGAGCATTCTTTAAGAATGGAATTAAATCTTTAAACATGGGCTTTTTGCCCATGTTTTTATGCAATTTTACTTGCATTAATAATATTATAATCTAAACCAACCATTTCTTTAGAAAGTCCTAATGCAAGCCCTACTAATTGTGATAAATGAATAATAGGCAATCTTGCTTTAGAATTAGTATAATCTTGAAATCTTTCTTGATAGATATCAAGCTGCATTTGACAAAGTGGACAAGGTGTTACAACACAATCGGCTTGATTTTCACTTGCATTATTAACAATTTGACTAGACATTTTTTTCACAGATTTTTCTGCAGGATAAGAAGCATGAAAACCACAACAATCAAGGCGTTTTTCAAAAGGAACTATTTTAGCCTCTAAAACTTCTACTACACTTTCAAAACTTTTTGGATTGGTTGAACTTTCTTTTTTACCGAAAGTATCTTCAGGTCTTAAACTATGACAACCATAAAATAAAGCTACTTTTAAATTTGAAAGCGGCTTTTTTACCTTGCTTTTTAAATTATCCAAATCCTCATAAAGCTCCCACAAAAGACTTGTAATAGGCGTTGAACCTTGATATTTCATTCCGCCTTGTGCTAAAAAAGTATTGATGCGTTCTTTTGCACCCTTATCAAGAGTATTTTTTGCTTTAGTTAAAGTTAGCATACAAGTACTACAAGTTGTAAGCATTGGCATTTTCATCTCTTCTGCTAAAGCAATATTTCTTGCATTAGCCACCAAAGTCGCAATAGGATCAACGCACTGCGCTTGAGAAGCCCCGCAACAACTCCACCCCTTAATTTCATTCAACTTCCAACCCAAAATAGGTGCAATAGCTTCAAGTGAAATTTTAGATTCTTTTGCAGCTTGAGATAAAACACAACCTGGAAAAAAAGCGTATTCTTTTTGCATATTTTACTCCTTAACAGCAGCTTCTTGTGCCGCCTTTATCATTTTAACCAAATCTTTATGTCCTTCTATTTCATCCTCGCCAAAAACATGCATAGGATTCATTTTTCCTGCACGCATAAGTTTAAAAGCTATATCTGTTTTGCCCATAGAACCTATAACACCCTCAGAACGCAAAGCAAGATAAATTTCATTCAAGCGTCCTGAACCTTCAACTAAATCTTTATAAAAAGCTTCAGCATGATCAGGCCCTAAGCCTTCATTTAAACCTTTTTTAATCGCCATCACTCTTAAATTTGCTATATCACTTACTGAACTTATACCCTTTGGACAACGATCAGCGCACTCTTGACAATGAACACAAAGCCAAAGTCCATTCATTACACTAGGTTTTACATGCAACATAGGATCCTTACCTCGAGAGTCTGCCGCTGCACGCCAAGCATGAGTAAAAACAAAAGGTTGCATATAATCGCTACTATCTGCTTCTAATTTATTACACTCTGAGGCACAGCTACCACATAAAATACAATCCCATTGCTTGCTAATACGATCAAATTCTTCTTGACTTTGTTTACAGCCCTTTTCCGCTGAAAATTCATTTTTTGCCACCATGGCAGGACGAATTTTTCTTAAATTTTCTATAGAAGGCTCCCAATCCACAATTAAATCAGAAATTACTCTAAAATTTCCAAGCGGAGAAATGCGTATACTTGAAGGATTATCATATTCTTTTAACAAATCTTGCATCTTAGTATCACAAGCAAGATAAGAATGCCCATTCACACACACTGCACAAGCCCCACAAATTGCAGATTGACAAGAGGCGGTAAAATTTAAAGTAATATCTTTTGTTTTTTTAATAAAAAGCAAAAGAGAGAGCAGAGTTTTTCCTTGCATATCCTTATCATCAATATCATAACTTTGTTCATATTTTTCCTTGCCATTAAAACGATCTATGATGATTTTCATTGTACTCTCCTTCCATCAAGTGAAAACTCAGTTACCACGACATCTTTATAACTAAGTTTTAATTCATCATTTTCTAAATTTACAATGCTATGTTTTAAGAAATTTTTATCATCTCGCTTTGGATAATCTTCTCTAGTATGAGCTCCACGGCTTTCAAGTCTATTTCTAGCTGCTAAACAAGCACAGCGAGAAAGTAAAATCAAATTACCAAGCTCTACATAATCTGTAAAAGCAGTATTCATCACTTCATTAGGATTTGGAATACGAATTTTTTCATATCTTGCTTGTATATCTTCTAAATTTTTTGCTAGAAGATCGAGTTTTTCTTGAGTTCTAAAAATCCCCATATTATCCCAATTTTGACTTCCTAGCTCTTCTCGCAATTCATACATTTCTTGACCATTTCCGCCATTATTTGTAATTTCTTTAAATCTAGCCTGCCATTTTTGAGCAAGTTCATGAGTTTTTGCCCCTTTTCCAAAACTTGCATCTTTGGCATAATTTGTCGCACCAATGCCTGCTAAATGCCCCGTTACAACTGCATCGGCTAAAGAATTTCCCCCTAGTCTATTAGCTCCATGTATAGAAATACAAGAAGCTTCTCCACCTACATAAATTCCAGCAATTTTAGTACTCATATCTTCAAATTTAGCCACTTCAATTCCACCCATAGAATAATGCGCCGTTGGACGGATAGGTACAGGAGTATCCACTAAATCAATATTCTCAAAAAGCATTGCAGTATGACGAATTTTTGGTAAATCTTTTAAAATTTTTTCTTTTCCTAAGTGGCGTACATCGCACAAAACATAAGCTCCAAGTCCCTCGCCATAACCTCTACCTTCGCGAATTTCTGTTTCTATAGCACGCGCAACCACATCTCGCGGTGCAAGCTCCATTTTTTCATGGTAATTTTTCATAAAACGCTCACCACAATTATTTAAAAGATATCCCCCTTCACCGCGTGCCGCTTCTGTAATAAGAGTTCCACCATTTGCAACTCCTGTTGGGTGAAATTGTATCATCTCAGGATCTTCAAAACCAAGTCCTGCTCTAAGAGCAGCTGCCACGCCATCTCCTGTGGCAATAAAAGGAGTTGAAGTTCTATTATAAAATATCCTTGTGTATCCCCCTGTAGCAATCACCAAAGCTTTGCATAATACAGGATAAATTCCACCGCTTTGTATATCTCTTAAAACGACACCCTCGCATTTTCCATCCACAACACCTATATCCAAAAGTTCATGATCCATTAAAAATTTCACACCACTACTAATAGCATCATCTAAACAAGAATGCATTAAAATATGACCTGTTTTATCTGCAGAATAATTACAGCGTTTCTTAGAAGCTCCTCCCATTAAACGCTGAGCTACTCCACCTTGCTCATTTCTTGAAAACAAGGTTCCTATAAAATCCATATTAAAAATAGCCTTTCCAGCTAATTCACAAAATTTTAAAGCCGCATCTTGATCTACCAAATAAGCTCCGCCTTTAATAGTATCATAAGCATGTAATTTATAGGAATCTCCATTAGAAAAATCAGTAACTCCATTAATTCCACCCTCTGCCATACAAGTTGCGTTACGCGATGGCATCATCTTTGTAGCTACTACAACGCTTAATTTTGGATTTTCTTTTCTCACTGCGGTTGCAGCACGCAAACCTGCTCCACCTGATCCAATTACCAAAACATCGCAAGAAGGTAAATTTGTATCTTTATCCATCTTAGATGAATCATCTAAGGCATAAACTCCACTTGAACTTGCAGCTAAAGCTCCTACACTAATACAGGCTGTTTTTATAAAATCTCTTCTAGAAAATTCACCCATATCATTCTCCTTATTTAAAAAAAATTAATAATAATTTTTTAATGTAAGTCAATCTTACATAACCGCATGCCAAAAATCCAAAAACAAACTCTCCTTTCAATATAAAATGGATTAAAAACAAATTTATAATTTAGTAAATATAAAAAAGCATAAGATAAGTAATCAAAGAAGATAGATGAATATAATAAAATAAATATTAAAAAGTTTTTGCAATATATCATAATCTATTCCTTGCAAATTAAACGGAATGATTATACCTTAAAAAAATAACAAAAAGTTAATATTAATTAAGATAATATTTATCTTAATTAATATATAGTTAATAAAATTATCAAATCATTAAGCCTTAAAAAGCTTAAATTCTCCATTCATAAATTGCATTCTAGCGCTTAAATGTTCGAGATAAAAAACTTCAAATTTTGGATTTTGCGGAGTTTCATAAAGATTTACAAGATAAGGATATTTTTCAAACATCATTTTTTTAACTTCTAAATTTGATTCAAAAACCGCATTAGCCCTAAGTCTTAAAAAAGTCCCATCTTTTGCACAAGAACAAAATTCAATACCATTATAATTTTTTATATGCTTAAAAAGTCCTTTTGTGTTTGCTGTGCAAAAATAAATTTTATCTCCCACAAGCAATGGACTTTGTATAGGACGCACTCTAGGATTTCCACAAGTTCCTAAAGTGGCTAAAAATGCCGGTACATTATCATCTAAAAATTGTGCTATTTCTTTTAAATCCATCATTTTTCCTTACATATATAAACCACCATTGATCTTAAGCACATCGCCTGTCACATAAGAGGCATAATCACTGAGTAAAAACGCTACACAATTAGCCACTTCTTCAGGTTCTGCAAAGCGTTTTAAAGGAATATTATCTTGATAAGCTTGTTTGATTTCATCACTTAAAACTTCAGTCATATCGCTTTTTATGAAACCTGGAGTTACACAGTTAAAGCGTAAATTTCTACTTGCTCCTTCTTTAGCAAAAGATTTAGTCATAGCTATCATTCCACCTTTACTAGCAGAATAATTTACTTGTCCAGCATTGCCCATTTCTCCGACAATAGAAGCGATATTTACAACAGCACCAAAACGTTTTTTACTCATGGTTTTTAAAGCTTCTCTACAACCTAAAAAAGCTGAGCTTAAATTCGTATCCACAACGCCACTAAAGTCCTCTAATTTCATTCTTAAAGCAAGTTTATCATTTGTAATGCCTGCATTATTTACAAGATAACTTAGTTCTCCATCGCTCTCCACTATGGTTTTTACACCGTTTTCAAACTCATCTTCTTTACTTGCATCAAATTTAATCACAGCAGCAACACCACCACTTGCAATAATTTCATCTTTTAAAGCATCCGCAAGTTCAGGTTTTGAACGATAATTGATCCAAACTTTAAGCCCAAAACCTGCCAAAGTTTTTGCAATAGAAGCACCTATTCCCTTACTTGCTCCGGTAATTAAAACATTTTTTCCGCTAAATTTCATTATCTATCCTTAATAAGTTTAATTTTAAAAATTGCAATCTTAACAAATTTCTTACAAAAAAGGCAAACAAACTAAAACAAAGCCTCATTCATTTCTTTTGGAATTTCTAAGTCTAAAATTTTAAGCACGCTTGCAGCTATATTACTCAGCCCCATATTGGCTTTAATCTTTGAAACTCCCTTTGCTTGCACAAAAACAAAAACATCAAAAGTGGTGTGATTGGTAAGCAAATTTCCTTTTTCATCTTGCATAGCTTCGCAATTTCCATGATCACTTGTAATGATAAAAGCATAATCATGCTTTTTTGCACATTCTACAATCTCGCCCAAACAAGTATCCACCGCCTCAACAGCCTTTATAGCAGCATTAAAATCGCCTGTATGTCCCACCATATCTCCATTTGCAAAATTTACCACTATAAAATCCTCACCCTTTTCTATACCTTTTTTCACTGCATTACACACTTCAAAAGCACTCATTTGGGGTTTTTCATCATAGGTTTTTACCTTAGGACTTGGGATTAAAACCCTTGTTTCATTTTCCAAAAGCTCTTCTTTTCCGCCATTAAAAAAGAAAGTTACATGGGCATATTTTTCGGTTTCTGCGGTATGAAGCTGACTAAGCCCTGCTTTAGAAATCACTTGCGCTAAAGTATTTTCAATTTTTTCTTTTTCAAAAAGCACAGGGAGTTTAAATTTATCATCATAAACACTCATAGTAAGTAAATTTTCAAAGATTTTTTCGCGTTCAAACTCTTTAAAATCTTTAGAATTTAACACTTCAACGAGTTGTTTCATTCTATCATTTCTAAAGTTAATAAAGATAATGCCATCTTCTTCTCTCATGCCCTTGTAATTCTCATTTTGAGCTGCTTTGATAAATTCATCAGTAATATTTTCATCGTAAGATTTTTGCATGTATTCTAACAAATTTGGCACCTTATAAGCCTTACCCAATAAACACTCATAATACTCTTTTACCCTATCCCAACGCTTATCTCTATCCATAGCATAAAAACGCCCACAAAGCGTAGCAAAATGCACACCTAAGTTTTCACAAAATTCTTTTAAATCTTTTATGAAATTTAAACCACTTTTTGGACTTACATCACGTCCATCAGTGATTGCGTGAACAAAAACTTCATTGCCATTTTTCGCACAAATTTCAAGCATGGCTTTAAAATGCGTATCCATAGAATGCACCCCGCCATCACTATAAAGCCCTATAATATGTACTCTTTTACATTTTGCTAAAAGTTTTTGTAAATTCTCATTTTTTTCAAGCTCTTTGTTTTCAATGGCTTTATTAATACGCACTAAATTTTGATAAATAACACGCCCACTTCCTATACACATATGCCCTACTTCGCTATTTCCCATTTGCCCTTCTGGCAAACCTACAGCCAAACCACTCGTTTTTAGTAAAGAATTTGGGACCTCCTTAAAAAGCTTTTCATAACTTGGTTTTTTAGCTGCTTCAAAAGCATTAAACTTACTATTTTTATTATACCCTATTCCATCTGTAATAATTAAAACGCATTTTTGCTTCATTTTTCTCTCTTTTATAAGAATTTTTTTGGTTAGATTTTACTAAAATTAAACTTTTAAAAACCAAAAAGAAGGCTAGGTTTTGTATTATCTTTCAGATTTAAGTCATTATGCTTTTTTTACTTATATTAGTGTGCGTGCAGGATTTGCTTTTTTTATCGCTTTATGTTTGTCTTTATTTTTAATGCCTAAATTTATTACTTGGGCAAAAGCTAAAAATGCTAGTCAACCTATTTACGAATACGCCCCAGAAACTCATAAAACCAAATGCCATACTCCAACCATGGGTGGGCTTATTTTCATCAGTTCTGCAGTAATCGCAAGTTTATTTTGTATCAAATTTGATAATATTTTTGCTATAAGTGCTTTGCTTTGTTTGATACTTTTTTGTTTGATAGGACTCGTAGATGATTTAGGCAAAGTTCTAAAAAAAGATAATCATTCAGGACTTAGTCCAAGAATGAAGCTTTTAGCGCAAATCATCACAGGACTTATTTGTATCTTGCCTTTATATTTTAGTTCAGAACTTAGCACAGAACTTTTTATACCTTTTTACAAACATCCTCTTTTTGATATGGAAATTTTTGCCATTGCTTTTTGGATTTTGGTTTTAATTTCTAGCTCTAATGCTGTAAATTTAACCGATGGACTTGATGGCTTAGCTACAGTTCCAAGTATTTTTTCTTTATCTACTTTAGGGATATTCTTATATTTGAGCGGAAATTTAAATTATAGTGAATATTTACTTTTGCCAAAAATTCAAGGTTTGGGCGAAGTGGTGATTATTTGTGCTGCATTAATCGGTGCTTTAATGGGATTTTTATGGTACAACTGTTATCCTGCGCAAGTTTTTATGGGAGATAGTGGAAGTTTAGCTTTAGGTGGATTCATAGGATTTTTAGCTATCATTAGCAAAAATGAAATTTTACTTTTACTCATAGGTTTTGTTTTTGTTCTTGAAACTGTTTCTGTAATTTTACAAGTTGGAAGTTTTAAAATTTTTAATAAAAGAGTATTTAAAATGGCACCTATTCATCATCATTTTGAAAAAGTTGGCTGGGTAGAAAATAAAATTATAGTGCGTTTTTGGATGATAGCCTTACTTTCAAATTTACTTGCACTTGCATCAATAAAGCTAAGATAATGAAAATTTCACTTTTTGGATACGGAAAAACCACGCGCGCTATTGCTGAAAATTTGGTAGATAAATTTGGGCCTTTTGATATCTATGATGATCATTTTACAGAAACAAAAAAAGATACACTAGGAAATTTACTTTTAAATCCTAATGATTTTGATGATAATTTAAGCGATATTGAAATTCCTAGTCCAGGTTTTCCACCAAAGCACAAACTCATTCAAAAAGCAAAAAATTTACAAAGCGAATATGACTTTTTTTACGATGTCATGCCAAAATCCGTTTGGATAAGCGGAACCAATGGCAAAACC
Source organism: Campylobacter sp. BCW_6877 (assembly GCF_001762445.1). NCBI lineage: Bacteria > Pseudomonadati > Campylobacterota > Epsilonproteobacteria > Campylobacterales > Campylobacteraceae > Campylobacter > Campylobacter sp. BCW_6877. Next base: position 86,002 of record NZ_MJWW01000028.1, read on the forward strand.
ACTACCACTCAAATGGCTACACATTTATTATCACACATTGGTGCTGTTATGGGTGGAAATGTTGGAACTCCTTTAGCAGAGCTTGATCCTTATGCAAAACTTTGGATACTTGAAACTTCATCTTTCACCCTATACTACACTCATAAAGCTAAACCTGAAATTTATGCACTTTTACCTATAAGTCCTGATCATCTTTCTTGGCATGGAAGTTTTGATAATTATGTTCAAGATAAGCTAAGCGTTTTAAAAAGAATGAATGAATGTGATATAGCAATACTGCCTAAAATTTATGCAAATACTCCAACAAAAGCTCATAAAATAAGCTATGAAGATGAAAAAGATCTAGCTGTTAAATTTGGCATTGATACGGAAAAAATTTCCTTTAAAAGTCCTTTTTTACTCGATGCTATCATGGCTTTAGCTATAGAAAAAATTCTACTTGATACTTTAAGCTATGAGCTTTTAAATAGCTTTGTAATGGAAAAAAATAAACTCGAAGAGCTAAAAGACAGTCAAAATAGGCTTTGGGTAAATGACACTAAAGCTACAAATGAAAGTGCTGTAATGGCTGCACTTAGTCGCTATAAAGATAAAAAAATCCATCTTATCATAGGGGGAGATGATAAGGGTGTAGATCTTAGCAATTTATTTGATTTTATGAAAAATTTTAACATAGAACTCTATGCTATAGGTATTAGTACCGAAAAAATGCTTGATTATGCAAAAAAAGCGAATTTGAAAGCCTATAAATGTGAAGTTTTATCTAAAGCTGTAAATGAAATTTCAAATCACTTAAGAGTCAATGAAGTGGCTCTTTTAAGTCCCGCTTGCGCAAGTTTAGATCAGTTCAACTCTTACGTAGAGCGTGGAAAAGTCTTTAAAGAATGTGTGAATAAAATTTAATTTATTATACAATCCATACAAATATATTAAACTTTCCAAACTCCTAAAAACACCCTATTCTCTTAAAAACCCTAAACAGCAACAAACTCTTTTTTAAACACAATTCTAAGTGTCATCTAAAACAACAATAAAAATAAACATAGGATTTATATATAAAGTAAGTAATGAAGACATTTAACAAGTCCGCAATGAGCTACTTTCCCCCTGCCAGTAAGGCGTAGTATCATCACCCACGATGTGCTTAGCTTCTTGGTTCGGGATGGAGCAAGGCGTTTCCACATCTGTATAATCACGGACATTGTTATTTAAATATTCTTTGAAAGATTGAATTTAAAAAATAAAGCTTAATCTTTTATTTCTTTACTTTTTTTTCTTTATTCTCTTTCTTCTTTACTTATCTTTTATCTTTGATAAGTTTTTATATAGAATACTTAAAAAACAATGTTAAGAGCAAGTTCTAATACAAACTTTACTTGAAAGATTTTATTAGCTTAAAAACATAATGTTTATATAAACATTTCATATAAAACATTCAAAGCTTTCTTAAAAACCTTAACAAGGAAGTGATGCTTTATTAAAGATAAGCCAAACGCTCTATTAGTACTGGTCAGCTAAAGGACTTTCATCCATTACACACCCAGCCTATCAAACTAGTAGTCTTCTAGAGAGCTTAGAGAAGATTCATCTTAGAGTTGGCTTCACGCTTAGATGCTTTCAGCGTTTATCCTTTCCAAACTTAGCTACGCTGCGATGCTCTTGGCAGAACAACAGCTACACCAGTGGTTTGTTCAACCCGGTCCTCTCGTACTAGGGTCAAATCTCTTCAATCTTCTTACGCCCACGGCAGATAGGGACCGAACTGTCTCACGACGTTCTGAACCCAGCTCGCGTACCGCTTTAAATGGCGAACAGCCATACCCTTGGGACCTGCTCCAGCCCCAGGATGCGATGAGCCGACATCGAGGTGCCAAACCTCCCCGTCGATGTGAGCTCTTGGGGGAGATCAGCCTGTTATCCCCGGGGTACCTTTTATCCTTTGAGCGATGGCCCTTCCACACAGAACCACCGGATCACTAAGACCGACTTTCGTCTCTGCTTGACTTGTATGTCTTGCAGTTAAGCTGGCTTATACCTTTATACTCTACGAACGATTTCCAACCGTTCTGAGCCAACCTTTGTAAGCCTCCGTTATTATTTGGGAGGCGACCGCCCCAGTCAAACTACCCACCAGACATTGTCCCACTTGAGGATAACTCAAGCTGGTTAGCTACCCAAATAAGAAAGAGTGGTATCTCAACAACGGCTCATATACAACTGGCGTCATATACTCAAAGCCTCCCACCTATCCTGCACATTCTTATCCAAGTAGCAGTGTCAAGCTGTAGTAAAGGTCCACGGGGTCTTTCCGTCTTGCCGCGGGTAGGAGGAATTTTCACCTCCACTACAATTTCACTGGATCCCTCTTTGAGACAGCTCCCATCTCGTTACGCCATTCATGCAGGTCGGTATTTAACCGACAAGGAATTTCGCTACCTTAGGACCGTTATAGTTACGGCCGCCGTTTACTCGGGCTTCGATCAAGAGCTTCGCTAATGCTAACCCCATCAATTAACCTTCGAGCACCGGGCAGGCGTCACACCCTATACATCCTCTTACGAGTTAGCAGAGTGCTGTGTTTTTGGTAAACAGTCGGGAGGGACTCTTTGTTGTAAGTTTCTTCGCTTTCGGAGTAAATCCTAGTACGAAGCTAACCACACCTTATACCGAAGATACGGTGCTATTTTGCAGAGTTCCTTAAAGAGAGTTCTTCCACGCGCCTTAGAATACTCATCCCACCCACCTGTGTCGGTTTACGGTACGGGCAACATTAGCTAAACTTAGAAACTTTTCTTGGCTCGACGGCATCAGGGGTTCTTCTATCCATCCGAAGACTTCAAAAAGCCTTTCAGTTCTCGGAGTGTTCTTATACGGATTTGCCTGTATAAGCTCCTACAACCTTAGACTAGCACTTCCATCCGCTAGCCCCCTTAGCCCTAAGCGTCCTTCCATCGCACACTAATGTTGGTATTGGAATATTAACCAATTTGCCATCGTCTACCCCTTTCGGACTCGACTTAGGACCCGACTAACCCTACGATGACGAGCATCGCGTAGGAAACCTTGGGTTTACGGCGTTAATGATTCTCACATTAATTATCGCTACTCATGCCTGCATGCTCACTTCTATTCGCTCCAGCACTCCTTACCGGTATACCTTCGACGCAAGTAGAACGCTCTCCTACCACTTGCACACAACTTAAACTACTTAAACTTTAAACCAAGAATATTTTTACTGATTTTACTAAGTTTTATTTCTATCTTTACTCTATAAAAATCAGTAAAAATATAACTTAAAACATATAACTTAGTTTTTTATATTCTAAACTTAAATAATCTAAGTTGTGTGCAAGTCTACAGCTTCGGTACTTACTTTAGCCCCGTTATATTTTCCGCGCAAAATCACTAGACCAGTGAGCTATTACGCTTTCTTTAAAGGATGGCTGCTTCTAAGCCAACCTCCTGGTTGTTTAAGTAACTTCACATCGTTTTCCACTTAAGTAAGATTTAGGGACCTTAGCTGGTAGTCTGGGTTGTTTCCCTCTTGACGACGGATTTTATCACTCGCCGCCTGACTGCTGTGATTACATATAAGGTATTCGGAGTTTGATAGGGTTTGGTACATTGGTGTATGCCCTAGCCCATTCAGTGCTCTACCCCCTTATATTACGACACAACGCTATACCTAAATATATTTCGGAGAGAACCAGCTATCACGAAGTTTGATTGGCCTTTCACCCCTATCCACAAGTCATCCCGGGGCTTTTCAACGCCTATGGGTTCAGTCCTCCACTAGTTCTTACACTAGCTTCAACTTGCTCATGGATAGATCACTTCGTTTCGGGTCTGCAGCATCTGACTAAGCGCCCTATTCAGACTCGCTTTCGCTACGGCTTCGCGTTTGCTTAACCTTGCCAGACACCACAACTCGCAGGCTCATTATGCAAAAGGCAGTCCATCACACTGTATTGCTACATAGTGCTCTGAATGATTGTAAGCAAATGGTTTCAGGTTCTATTTCACTCTGATCACCTCAGTTCTTTTCACCTTTCCCTCACGGTACTTGTGCACTATCGATCTGGTATTAGTATTTAGGGTTGGATCGTGGTCGACCCGGATTCAGACAGGATTCCTCGTGTCCCGCCCTACTCAGGATACTGCTAGCTAAGCTTTGTTTTTCGCATACGGGACTATCACCCTCTATGGCTATACTTTCCAGAATGTTCTGCTAAACTCAGCTCTTGCACATTGCAGTCCTACAACCCCCAGTGCAAGCACTGGGTTTGCCCTCTTGCGCTTTCGCTCGCCGCTACTGACGCAATCTCTATTGATTTCTTTTCCTGAGGGTACTAAGATGTTTCAATTCCCCTCGTTCGCTCCTATATAGGTAATGTATATCTCTATACATTGGGTTGCCCCATTCGGAAATCTACGGATCAAAGCTTCTTGACAGCTCCCCGTAGCTTATCGCAGTCTAGTACGTCCTTCATCGCCTTTACCAGTCAAGGCATCCACCATTCGCTCTTAGTAGCTTACCTTTT
>NZ_MJWW01000029.1:0-1372 GCF_001762445.1 Campylobacter sp. BCW_6877
ACTATACCAACAGTTTTATTTTGATTCATCTATAATGCTCTCTTTTTCTTATGAATTTTATATGTTTTTATTATATCAAATGGTAATTTAAATAATCCACCCTTATACCAATTTTTACAATTTTTAATTAAAATTTGACCTAACTTATAAGAAAGATGATTTTTAATTGCCATAGCTTCTTTATAATCTAAACAACTTTCTATAGGTGGTAGTTTTTTTATTTTATCTTTACTAATTTTTTGCTCTTGTTTATAAAATATTACAACTGATAATAAATATATAGGAATTAATACTATACTAAAGAAATTTTTAGAATTAATGATTAACGACTGTCCCAGTTTGTATGATAATTGATTTTTTATTCTTTGTTTGGCTGAATAATAACCAAATTGTTCTTGCAAAGCAATATCATTTAATAATAACTTTTGAATATAGCATGTATTAAAATTAAGAAGCGTATATAATGTTTTTAAAAATCTTTGTTCTAATTTCATCGGATCATTATTAAAATTGAAAATTCCAATACCTTTATTAATAAAATATTCAAAGAAAAATATAGGTATAAGATGTGATATTTCTGTATTTTTAAATAAAATAACAAAATTCGTTAATTCTTCTAATATTAATATTTCACTTAGAATAATATGATAATTCTTAGCAATCATTTCATCGGCAAAATATTCTCTTAAATAGCTTGCATAAAATGGTAATGTATTCTTATTCAAAGATTGCATAATACTATTATCCCGAACTCTATATGTTAACATAATCTCAGGATATATATATATATATTTTAAAGAAGCAAACAAAATAATCCCGAAAGCAACATCTTCAAAAATAATACCATTAATAAATTTTAACTTAATGCTTTTAAGAAATTTAAAATCAATCATCCCTTGCCAAGCAAAAGCAAAAGTTTTAGACTTATTATAAAAGCTATTATATGTAATTCCATGTTTCAACCATTCCAATGGCGTTATTATTTTTTCTTGTAAAAGCTGAAATGTATATAAAGTACTGTAATACTTTTTTTCTCCAGTTTGTTCAAAAAACATATCATAATCAAACCAAAGTACTTCTACTCCATTCATTCTAGAAACACATTCTTCAATACAATTTAATCTCCAATAGTCATCGGAATCTAAAAATATAATATAATCTATATTCGCGTTAGTAAAATTTATCAAATCTTTTTCACTATCAAAATATTTATAACTCTTGTATACACTATGTATTTCATAATGATTATTGCCATTAACACTAAATTCAATTAGAGTGTTTTTTTGAAAAATCTGATTTTTATTTATGAATTTATACTCCCCGCTAAAATATTCTATACCCACATTTCTAGCACTACTTAATCCTCCATTTT
>NZ_MJWW01000030.1:0-2878 GCF_001762445.1 Campylobacter sp. BCW_6877
ACTATACCAACAGTTTTATTTTGATTCATCTATAATGCTCTCTTTTTCTTATGAATTTTATATGTTTTTATTATATCAAATGGTAATTTAAATAATCCACCCTTATACCAATTTTTACAATTTTTAATTAAAATTTGACCTAACTTATAAGAAAGATGATTTTTAATTGCCATAGCTTCTTTATAATCTAAACAACTTTCTATAGGTGGTAGTTTTTTTATTTTATCTTTACTAATTTTTTGCTCTTGTTTATAAAATATTACAACTGATAATAAATATATAGGAATTAATACTATACTAAAGAAATTTTTAGAATTAATGATTAACGACTGTCCCAGTTTGTATGATAATTGATTTTTTATTCTTTGTTTGGCTGAATAATAACCAAATTGTTCTTGCAAAGTCAACAATTGTTTTGGATTAACAATTGTACAATATTCATCTATCATTTTTTTATATTGCACAATAGGTGGGATAAGATGATTAAAATCATATTCCTTTGCAATTTCTACAACTTTATCTATTAAGAATTTACAAGACATTTTCTGGCTAAAACTATTATTTGGTAAAATTAAAAAAAATCCTACTAAATCAAATTGATCATAAAAAACAGCTTCAGGTCTCCAACAAGCTGCAGTTCTACTATATTCGGTATAATTTTTATTTTCAATGACACAAGTAATATATGTCTGTTCATCTATAATAAATTCTTTTTTGAGTTCTATTACAGAATTTAAAAAATTAGTAGATTTTACAATAAGATTATTTTTGTTTTGAATATAAATATTAGATAAATGATAAGTTGACTGATACCAATCTAACCCATCATCTTTATTCCAAGTATGAATGGCAAATATTTTATAACCACAATATTTTTGAGGAAATTGTAAAATTGTATTTGTATCAACACTCATAACATTCTCATTATACATAGAATTTTTATAATGTTTTCTTTTTATACTTCCTTTTCTAACTATCAAGTCTTCAATATGGCATTCTTTAAAAATATAATTTTCAGTCTTTATTCTTTTAGATTTTTGAAAAAATATAATATTTTTTATAATATTTATTCCTAATTCTCTCATAATACTATTCATAGGATGCAAACTATCATATAAATTATGAAAAAAATATAAATCATTCATCTTGTAATAACTATCCATATCTATAATATTAAATCCAAATTTTCTTGCAAACCAGTAATGCATATTATTTACAATTTTACAATTTTGCATGTCACATGGCAATAAAATTATCAATACCTTTTTATTAAATTTTACCAATTCTTCATAGAAATAGACTAAAATTTCATATAAAAAGTCTAATGATAATTTAGAATATCTGTCACAGATTTCTTCCAATTCATTTACATTTGATTCAGTAATTATTAAATCAGCATTTTGTAAAAATTTTTGATTTCTTTCTCTTTTCAATTCATATAAATTTTGAATTGATGTTGTTGCCCCTAACGCTAAATTAGTTAGATGTATATTATTCTGCTTTAAACCTTTTTGCAGACCATCCATGGCCACCGAATTACTACCACCAAATAAAACAACATTATATTTCAACTCTATATCACCCTCGCTAATTTACATATATAATTTGACATTTTTATTTTTTTATTTATATTATATAATACTTATTATTAAAAACAATAAAAAGATTAATGTTTTATTGCAAATAAAATAATTTAATAAATTTTTATACTTATTTAAAATAGTATACATTTTATAAATATTTTTTGATCTTATAATCTTTATCATTTTTAAAGCTTGCTTATAATCTCGATAAAATTCTAAAGGATATTTTTTATCATTATAATTTTTATTTTTTTTTCGATAATTTAATAACAATATATAAATTTCAAATAGACAAAAAATAGCATTACATAAATTAATCTTATTAATTTTTTTACTTATTTTATAAAATAAATATTCTTTAACCCTATCAACAGCCCCTATTGGTTGATTTTCTAAATGAGATTTTAAAATATGTCTATATTTTCTAAGACTCAATGGATCTTTTTTAAAAAAATATAATCTTAATCCCATATTACAAGCTATAGGAAGAAAATGCTTTTGAATTTCTATGCTTAAAATATAATTTAAATTTGTAAATTTTACAAATTCCAAAGCTATTTTTACCCAACTTGCAACTTCATGATATTCTCTAGTAATCTGACAATTGTCAAAAACATCAATGTTGCTAAGATAAGAATTACAACTAATATATTTTTCTTTATTTGTAAAGTTCATCAAACTTTTCTCTCTTATACGATAAATATAGAATTTAGCAGGATAAATGTAAATATTTTTACTTAAAGCAAACAAAATAATCCCGAAAGCAACATCTTCAAAAATAATACCATTAATAAATTTTAACTTAATGCTTTTAAGAAATTTAAAATCAATCATCCCTTGCCAAGCAAACCAAAAATAAAAAATTTTTTTTTCTTTTGCTTTATATATCCATTGATATGAAGTAATAACTTTTTCATCTTTATAATCAAAGTAAAACATTTGGTTAACATGTTTTTTTTTAATTTTATAATTCAGCACTTCATAATCAAACCAAAGTACTTCTACTCCATTCATTCTAGAAACACATTCTTCAATACAATTTAATCTCCAATAGTCATCGGAATCTAAAAATATAATATAATCTATATTCGCGTTAGTAAAATTTATCAAATCTTTTTCACTATCAAAATATTTATAACTCTTGTATACACTATGTATTTCATAATGATTATTGCCATTAACACTAAATTCAATTAGAGTGTTTTTTTGAAAAATCTGATTTTTATTTATGAATTTATACTCCCCGCTAAAATATTCTATACCCACATTTCTAGCACTACTTAATCCTCCATTTT
>NZ_MJWW01000031.1:0-145630 GCF_001762445.1 Campylobacter sp. BCW_6877
TAATTTATAAAATCTACTCAGTTAGTGAAACTTTATAATTTAAAAGATTTTAAGTCCTTTTTTTCAAAAAAGGAAATGAAAGTATAACCAATTAAACTTAAAAGGGGATTAAATAAAGGATTAAATAATATAAATATTTGTGTAAGTATTTATATAAGTATTTGGTGGGTTAAAAAATGGGGGCTATATTTTAGAGCACTCGTAATTTTTATTTTTTATATTAACAAATTGACTTTTAAGTGTTTTAAAATCTGGAATATAAGCATAACCGCTAAGCGTATCTATAACGATACAAAGAGCATCCTTTTTTGATAACAAACGTATAATGCAATCTGAATTATTCTTTGCTAAAGTTTTTTCATATGCATAATTGGCATTTTTTAACGGAGAATACACTCTGCCCATTTCATCAAATACTAATCTAGTAAATCCTGAACAAGATCCTTTAAATTCAACCTTTTCTATTCCGAATCTTTTTGTAAGATTAAATCTTTGTGTAGTTTTTTCATCATCTTTACTAATAACTCCACTTTGACCTGAATTCATTAATTTGTTATGATTGATTACATCAACAGCAATTTCTCTATCTATATTGATTTCAGTTTTACCTAAATTAGCATTTCCATCGCCATTTTTATCCAAGAAAATAGTATATGTTTGATCATAACCTGTGGCAGCTGATTTTATAAAATAAATCTGCCATTTACTTTTAAACCACTCTCTTTTTGCGATAGCCAACTCATCAACTCTTATGCCTTCTTGCATCATGGCTAAACTTTGGGTATATTGGATATCATTAAGAATTTGTATTGCACCTTCTAGTAGATTGTCTTTTTTTAAGTAAAGACTGCCTAAATTAAAAACTATACCTAAAATGAGAATTATAAACACAAATTCCAACAAACTGAAAGCTTTAATCATAGTTTAAAATCTGATATACTTTTTCATATTTTCCAAGTTTTACTTTAACAATTTTTTTGTCCATATCATGCTTATCGGCTTGTTTTAAAGCTTTTAAATAAAACTTATTGCTATTTTTTATTCCATAAAATCGCAATCTTTTTTGCAAACTTGGGGCTGTTGCAAGCTCTAAAACATCTTGTTTTTTTAATTCTAGCGCCAATTCTTTAGCAAAATGATAATTATTGGCAAAATGACGATTTGGATTGTTTATGAAATAATACAATAATTGATTAGCGACGATTAAAAAGTAACAAAATATCAAAAAAATTATAGAACATTCTATAAAGATTTTATACCTTAATCGAAAAACTGGTAATCTCACCCTATAACTTTGCATTAAAGTTTTTATAAGTAAAGGAGTGCAAATAACACAAAAAGGCAAAAAATCATCTAAAAAAAGTTTTTGTCTTAAAGAAAGCAACAAACAAAATACAAATGTTACGCTCATTAAAAACCATAATAAATTTTTATATTTCTGAAAAGTCAAACGATAAATAGTATAAAAAAAATACACAAAAACCAAAGGAGAAAAACATGCAGCAAAAATTCCTAAAGTATCTAAAAAATAACCTCTTGGACGACCACCTGTATCAAAACCATAAAAACTAATACTCGCTCCAAACAAAACAAGAGATAAGGTAAATAAAATAGCATTTCTTTTATAAATTCCAAAAAAGAAAAAAGTTAAAAATAAAATATTAAAAGATTTATCAACAAATAACACTATAATCAATAATATATAAAAAAGCCATTTTTTTTCATATTCGTAAGCACATAATATAGCAAGGGTTAAAAAAATCACCAAAGATGCGGCATTAACCAGTAAAGCACTTGCAACAGTACCCGGCAATAAAACAAATAACAATAAAGAAAAAAAAGCATCAATTTTAGTTTTAGTATATTTTAAAGCTAGCAAATACAAAAGCAAACAACTTAAAAAATGAAAAAATAAAAAAGGAAGCCTTAAACCAAAATCATTTTGCCCAAAAATAAAAGTTCCAAAATGAGATATATAATAAAGCAAACTATGGGAAAAAATAAGTGATTTACCCTGCTCACCAAAATAAATATCAGCTTCATCAGTACTAATACTCAGTGTTGAAATTCCATAAAGCAAAGCCAACAAATCAAGACTAAGTAAAATGATGATAAGTTTATAATTTTTGATTTTTTCCATAATGAAAATTTTACAAAATTAAACTTAAAATATCAATGCAAATCATATAAATATCAAACATCTTAAAAATTAACATCAAATTGATTTTAGTTTTTATAAGTATAATTTTAAACAAAAAAAGGCAAAAATGCAAACTATTGATCAAATTTTTCAAACACAAATCGATATTAAAAAATCTATTTTCTTATCTTTTCTTTGCCCTTTTAAAGATTTTAAATTTTTAATAGAAACGCTAAAAAAAGAGCATCCAAAAGCTGTTCATTTTGTCTATGCTTATCGTGTTTTAAATGATTTTAATCAAATTGTAGAAGATAAAAGCGATGATGGAGAACCTAAAGGAACTTCTGGAATGCCAACTTTAAATGTTCTAAGGGGCTATGATCTTATCAATGCGGCTTTAATCACTGTAAGATATTTTGGCGGTATAAAACTTGGTACAGGGGGACTTGTAAGAGCCTATAATGATGCGGCAAATGCCGTGATTAATAATTCTTCTTTACTTTCATTCGAATTGAAAAAAAATATATCCATTGCTATTGATTTAAAAAATTTAAATCGTTTTGAACATTTTTTAAAAACTTATTCTTTTAATTTCACAAAAGATTTTAAGGATTGCAAAGCTATATTACATATCAAATTAAATGAAAAAGAGGAGCAAGAATTTGAAATTTTTTGTAAAAATTTTGCACCTTTTGAAATAGAGAAATTATAAATTCTTGCAAGTAAATACAAAAGCTCCAAAATGGAGCTTTTGATTAAATTGCGTTCAATAAATCATTTAACAAAGTATTATTCTTACTTTGTTCATTTGCACCTTGTTGTGTAAGATCATTGTGAACGCTAGCACTTTGAGCTCTCATAAACAACTCGCCTTCATTTTGTCTAAAACGATAAGCGTAAACATTTGACATTTGAGCATAATTACTTAAATTTGAATTTGAGTTTTGCGCATTGCTTTGAAAACTATTGCTAGAATTTAAAGCATCTCCGCTTGACTTCTCATCCGCCTTATTTAATATATCCATAAAATCAGAATTTCCAGATGAAGAATAATCTTCAACCTGTTTATCCACCTGTTTATACTGACCACTAATAGCATCGTATTCATACGAGCTGATCGTTCTATAATTTACCTGCATAGTTTTCTCCTTTCAAAATATGCAAAAACTATACAAGCAAAAAGTGTTCCTTTTTTATGCAAAAATTAATGTTTTTCAATCATGATGAGTAGGCAAATGCTCCACATCAAGCTCATTATTGGCTATAAATTCTTCCTTGGCTTTTTTACAGTTTTCATCACGCATTTTACGGTATTCATTGCGAATCGTGATTTCTTTATCGCTTAGAGGTCTATCTTCTAAAAAACTAATATGAAAATAAGTATCATCGCTCTTTGAATAAGTTTTATAAAAATCTATATAATCAAAATAATCCTTGCCATTATCAAACTCTACGACCTCTTCTATATAAATCGTAGGTCCAAAACCCTTGTGATTTTGCGTATAGTGCCCAAAACCTGCGCTGTATTGAATTCTAAATTTAGCCATCATTTTCTCCTAAAAATTCTTGATAAGTTCCACGAAAATCCGTAAGCTTACCATTTTCTAAATGCCAAATTCTATTAGCAAAAGCAGAAACTAACTCCCTATCGTGGCTGATACAAAGCACTACACCTTTAAAATTATATAAAGCTTCACCTAATGCAATAATACTTTCAAGATCTAAATGGTTATCAGGTTCGTCTAAAAGCAAAAAATTCGGACGCTCTAGCATTAAACGAGAAAGCATTAAACGATGTTTTTCACCCCCACTTAAACTTGCTGCCATCTTTTCTTGATCACTGCCACTAAAAAGCATTCTACCTAAACACTTACGGATTTCATCTAGATCTTTAAATTTTTCACTCATAAGCCATTCGTAAAGTTTCAAATTTTCACAAATTAAATTACTTGTATCTTGAGGAAAATATCCAAGCTCTATAGTTGCCCCAAGATGTATAAATCCACTATCTGGACTTATAGCATGGGCGATGATTTTTGCCAAAGTACTTTTGCCCACACCATTTGCCCCAATCAAAGCGATTTTATCATTTTTTTCTATTTTTAGCTCCAAATTTGAAAATAGTTGTTTATCATAAGCCTTGCCTATACCTTTAAATTCTAAAACTTCATTACCTATTTCACGATTGGTTCTAAAAACTATGCTAGGATCTCTACGGCTTGAAATTTTAATCTCTTCAAGCTCTAGTTTTTCAAGTGCCTTAGCGCGGCTTGTGGCTTGTTTTGCCTTAGAAGCATTCGCACTAAAACGGCGAATGAAATTTTCTAATTCTTCTCTTTCTTTCAAGGTTTTATCGCGTTTAAGCTCAGCTTGTTTTGCCAAAAGCGTTGAAGCCATATACCAATCATCGTAATTTCCCGCAAAATCACGAATTTGTTTAAAATCCACATCCAAAATTCTTGTGCAAATTTTATTTAAAAAATGCCTATCATGAGAGATGACAACCAAAGTCCCTTCATGTCTTAAAAGTTCATTTTCAAGCCAAGAAATCGCCTCTAAATCAAGATTATTTGTAGGCTCATCTAAAAAAAGCACATCCGCACCCAAAAATAAAACTTGAGCCAGTAAGACTTTAAATTTATCCGCACTTTGTAAGGTGCTCATTAAAGCATCAAAATCTTTAATCTTTAAAGAACTTAAAATTTTTTCACAACGTGTTTCACAATCATAATTTGGATCTTCTTCAGCCGTTATTATCTCAAGCTCACCTAAACGCTCATTGATCTCATCAGTAAATTCCTCGCTCATATAAAGCTTTTCTTTTTCTTTTAAGGCCTCATATAAACGCTTATTTGCACACATCACTGCATCTTTGATGGTGTAGTTTTCAAAAGCAAATTGATCCTGTCCTAAAACTGCGATTTTCAAGCCTTCATCAAATACTATTTCACCACTACTTGACTCAATTTCTCCTGAAAGAATTTTTAAAAAAGTCGATTTTCCCGCACCATTAGCACCGATAAGTCCATATCTTTGTCCTCTAACAAGCTTTAAATTAACATTTTCAAATAAAAGCTGATTTGCAAAACGCATAGTAAGATTTTTTACTTCAACCATGATTTTCCTTAAATTTTTTACTTATAAAAATTTTTAAGAAATTGTATCAAAAAAAGACTTGAAATTAATTGAGTATAAAATATTAGTAAGTCATGAAATTAATTCTATTGACTTACTTTAATAAAAATATTATTGGAAATCTCCATTGATATAAGTTATATCTGTAATTTTCACTTGATTTATGTTAGAAACCTTATAAACAACACTCCAAAGACCTTTTCTCTGTTCCCCTTTTAAGACAGCATTAATCGTAGCCATACAAGAATCAAAATTAAGATCAAAATTTGAAATGGAATTAATTTCGATCATATCAGTGTAATTTACCATTCCATCATGCTTAGCCATTTCTTTGAGGCCTTTTACATAATCTTCATAATCAATCCCTTGGGCTTTAAGTCCGGATAATTCATAAAGATTTTTAAAAATTTCACTAGGAATTTTTTCTTTAAGATTTGAAACAACTGCCGTATTATCACATTTGTCTAATGAGTTGGCCTGAAGCAAGGCAAACCCCATTAAGAAAAATAAAATTACTTTTTTAAACATATCTAAACTCCTCTAATTTTTAGGTTTTGCTACTAAAATACCATTTCTATATTCTTCTTCTCTTACAATCTCCCCTTTTTTATATTCTCTAAAGACTCCATTTTTAAGTCCATTTTTATAATTCTCTTCGTCTTCTAAGGCGCCATTTTCATCATAACGCTTTTGCACTCCATCAAATTTACCTTTATTATCAAAATTATAATCACACATTAAAGTTCCATTTTCATAATATTCCTTGTAATTACCTTCAAATTCTGGCATACCATCTTCATTATAGCCAAGTAGTTTTCCCTTTGCTCTCATATTTCCATTCTCATAATAGCTTGCAAAATCACCATATCCGCGATTATCTTTAAAATGAACCTCCTCAAGTAATTGCCCATTTCTAGAATATTCCCTGCTAATTCCATCTTTTTTTCCATTTTTATAATTTTCTTCAGCTCTTAGCTGACCATTGTCATAAAAAGCTCTTTTTAACCCATGTATTCTTGAATCTTTATTATAGGGAATTTCTTCTTTTAAATTTCCATTTGGATATTTGTTTTGCTGAACTCTAGCCACATCGCTAGGTTGTCCAGGAAAATCACTTCCACAACCACTTAACAACATCGCAATTAAACTACAAATGCTTAAAAATTTTGTCATTTTTTCTCCTATTTCTCATTTTTTTCTTTAATAATAATAGTTTGCTTAAAACTTCCCGTAAAAGACCATATTAAACAAACAAGCCAAACAATAATAGTCCAACCAAAAAACAAATTTAGCAAAGAAATTATCAGCCAATTAGAATGCTTTCTGCTCAAACCAATAATAGCGGGCAACATGTATAATACAAACAATAATATTGTTACAAAAATAGACCCGCCACTTGCACCTTCCATGTAATTCTCCTTAAATAAAAATTTTATAAAAACTATTATTCCATACTATAACTTAATTAATATTGAAATATTAAATATATTTTATATAAAAGATTGAATATTTCAAGTGTTTTTAATAAAGAAATTTTAATGTAAAATTTTTTAAAGGCTAAATTTTTAAGGTAAAAAATGACAAAAAAGAGCAAGCGTGATATGGCATATGAACTAGACATTGATGTTAGCACTTTATATAATTGGAGAAAATATAAACCCAATTTATATCGTATTGTTATGCTTGGCTTTAAATTTGATGAACTTTTAGAAAATAGCAAAAAAACTCATGAAGAATTACTTCATATAGAACAAACCATACAAGATGAAATTGCTAAATTTAAATAAAACCCGCTTTTAAGCTTTTTTCTATACAATTATCACTTTTATTAAAATCAAGGATTTGAAATGTTTTTATTAGATTTTTTAATATCATTGAGCTTTATTTTTGAAATTTCAGCACTTGTGTTATCCTTTTACTTTAAAAATTCAAAAATTTTCTTTTTGACTTTAGTATTATTAGGAGCCAAGTTACCTTATTTTTATACAAGTTTTTTTCAAGCTAATTTATTTGTCGCCTTGTTTTTACCTATGGTTTTTACCCTATTTTGCCTTGGAAAACACCATGCTTTAATTTTAAATAAAAAAAATATTGCTTCAATTACAACCCTTATTTTTATAGGCATTTTAAGTATCATTTTACCTAGAAATACTACTTTTAATAGCGCTAGTTTAGAATTTCATTTTATTGCATTAGTTTTTTTTAAACCTGTGAGTGAATTAGGATTTTTATTTTTTTTAGTCGGCTTAATACTCATTTTTATCAAAACCTTTAAAACTAAAGAATATTATCTTATTATCGCATTTTTTACTGCATATTTTCAGTTTTTATTTCAAGAAGGAGCAGGAATAAGATATTTTGAATTTGCAAGCTTGGTTTTTTGTTTTTATCTTTTAAATTACGCTTATAGGTTAGCTTTTTTTGACACCTTAACAAAGCTACCCAATGAAAAAAGCCTTACACGCTTTACAAAAGGAAAAAACAACTATATCATTGCCTTGCTTCATTTTAATGAACTAAAAGATACCAAAGAAAGCTATACCAAACTCATTTTAAAACAAATTGCAAAAATTTTAAAACGCTTTAGAGCAAAAATTTTTATCGTAGAAAATGATTTTATTTTAATTTTTAATGATAAAAATCAAGCTTTAAATCATCTTGCTTTTTTAGAATCCACCTTGAAAAACACGGAATTTAATTTAGAAAATGAAAATTTTAAACCGGATTTTAAATTGATTTGGCAAGAAAGTGAAGAAAATTTGGATAAAAATTTACAAAGTCTAAGAGCAAGACTCTTAGACTAAAAAATTATTTTTCGTTTGCTTCAACTTCGATATTTAAATTAATATCATCACTTAAAGTAATAGTTGAAGTACTTGTTGCAAATTTAAAATCAGAGCGTTTGATTTTTCCATTTAAAGAAAATCCTATTTTTTCTTTTCCATCTTTGCCTTTAGCTACACCGCCGATTTCAGCATCTAAAACGATATCTTTAGAAACTCCAGCTATAGTTAAAGTTCCTGTCATTTTGCCTTTTTCATTATCGATTTTTTCATATTTTTTCATTGTAAAAGTCATATCAGGATATTTTTTTGCTTTGAAAAAATCATCTTGTTGTAAGTGATTATCTCTTGTTTGATTTTCTGTATTTACAGATGCGATTTTTATAGTTGCATCAAGCTTTTTAAACTCAGCACTCGCAGGATCAAAATCAATCACCGCAGAATAATCTTTGAAATTTCCTTTTACATTGCTAATTTGTAAATGTTTGATTTTAAAACCTACATCTGTATGTGCTTTATCTAAAGTATATTCTTTAGCAAACAAACCTGTGCTTAACAAAGACACCGCAACCAATGAACTTAATAAAACTTTTTTCATTTTTTTCCTTTTTTATAGTAATTTTCAATATAAAAATTTTATTAGATAAAACATAACAAATCATTAATAAAAATTAAAAAATTTTACTATTTAAAAATTTTACAAATTCTTCAAATTTAGGCAAATCAAGCTTTATTGCTTCTCTTTGCTGTTTTCCCCACATACACTCTGGAAAAAACGCATCTTCTTTAAATCTTGCCATAACATGAAAATGCACCCTTGGCACATAATTTGCAAAAGAGGCGATATTGATTTTTTCAGGTTTGTAAAATTCTATCATAGCCTTTTCACAAAGTAAAATTTTTTCAAAAAGTTCTTTTTGCAACTCTAAAGGACAATCGCTAAATTCTTTATAAATTTCTTTAGTAAAAATTTTAAGCCAAGGCACTTGAGCCTCCTCTTTCTCTATATAAATCAAATCATTTTCATAAATCATTACATTCCTTTGAAATTGTATTTATGATTATTTTACAAAATTTATCAAATTTTTAAGTCAAAATGCGTTAAAATTCCTAAAATTTAAAAAACAAAAAGGAGGATAAATGCAAATTAGTTCAAGTTATAACTCTTATAATTACTACTCTAGCAAACCTTCTTTTGATAAAACAAATCAATCCGATTCCACTCAAAAAGATGAAAAAAATCTTAGTGAAAATAAAGATGATAAAGAAAAAAATGGCGAACAAACCCAAATGGTTAATGGCGTAGAGCTAAGCCAAAAAGAAGTAGCTCAAGTTCGCGAACTCCAAAGTATCGATAGAAATGTAAAAGCTCATGAAGCTGCACATCAAGCAGCGGGCGGCGGCTTAGCAGGTGCTGCAAGTTTTACTTACACAAGAGGCCCTGATAATCAAATGTATGCTACAGCGGGCGAAGTTCCTATCAGCATGCAAAAAGGAAACACACCAGAAGAAACTATAGCCAATGCAAGACAAATCGCAGCAGCAGCTATGGCTCCTGCTGATCCTAGCCCACAAGATTATAAAGTTGCAGCAAATGCTGCAAAAATGGAATTTGAAGCAAGAGCTGAAGCAATGAAGCTTAAAGCCGAGGAAGCCAAAGAAAAAGAAGAAGAAAATAAAGAAAAAGATGACAAAAATTCAGAAAATAGCTTAGAAAAAACAGATAAAGATTCAAAAAACAACGATAAAAATTCAAATTTTGATAAAGATTTTAAAAATTTCATAGCCAAAACTTATCAACAAAACTCACAAAATAACGACATTAAATTCAACATCGCATCTTAAAATTCTTAATTTAAATAAAAAATTTCCTTATGAAAATGATGGCTTGAATTTATATGTTAAGATATTTAACATTTTTTATCCTTTTTATAATTTAAATTTTTGCATTTTCAAGCCTTAATATCTATACTTTTTGGTGCAGAATTTAAAGAAAGGATTTTGTTAAATTCTCCTGCATCATCACTAAATTTCACACCAAAAAGAAGTTCTAATTCTTTACTAGTGCTAAATTTACCTTCTAATAGTTTTTTTACAAGCTCATTCATTTTACTATCATCTTTGTAAGTTTCTTTGTTTTTACTTTCTGCTTGTATAGGTTTGAAAGTTTCTTTGTCTTCTTTTTGATTGTTTTTATTAGTTAAGAACCTATCTATATCTTCTTGAGTAAGTGGCTTACCAAGTTCATTAAAAAATTGTTTTTCCCTTTGTGCCCTTTCAGCACCCCATATTTTCTCAAATTCATTCATACTTGTAAGAGTTTTTAAAAGATCAACTTTTCGTCTATGAAGTGCGGACAAATCTACGCCTTCTGTAAGATAGTCTGTGCCAAATTTATTAAGTATTTTTATTTCATCCTTGCTTAGTTTATCTTCCATATATCTTTTATATAAAGAGTTTTCTACTTCTTTTACATCAGCAGATCCATTATAGCCATTTTCTTCTTTAAATTTTTCAAGATCTCCAAATTTTTTTATTATGGATTCATAATAAGCATCATCATCATTTTTAAGCACAGCTTTTTTATTGCTTGTGTTATTATTTAGATAATTGATATTTGTATATTGAGTATCAAAATTTACCATAGAAAACCCTTTTTTTATGATATTTTATTAAAATAATCTTGGATTCCAACCACCAAGAGCAGACTACATTTGCCTTTTTGTATAATTATAGTTTGAATAAGAATTTGTACCATTAATCATTTTCGCCTTCCTTGATATTATATACTATATCGGAAGAAAATTAAAAATTTATAATCTTGAGAGTTTTCAAAAACTCTCAAGTTATTATCAAGCTAAGCTTTTTCCACTTTTATGATATTTTAAAATACCTTCAGCACAGCGATAAGCCAAAGCTCCCACAGTATCAGTTGGATTATATCCACTATTGTGTTGGAAATTTCCTGCTCCTACAACAAAAAGATTATCCGCATCCCAGTGTTGTAAATAAGTATTAACCACACTAGTTTCTCTATCTGCGCCCATGGTTGTTCCACCTGTGTTATGAGTAGATTGATAAGGTACAACGCTATAATCCTTAAGATAAGCGCCTTTTTTAATTGATTTTACTCCTTGCATTCTTTTTGCTACCTCAGCTGTTTTATCTGTGATAAATTTATGCAAAGCTCTATCTTGATCGGTGAAATTATAAGTTAAGCGTAAAAGTGGCATACCAAAAGCATCTTTATAAGTTGGATCAAGACTTAAATAATTATTCTTATGAGGCAAAGAAGCACCTTGTCCTGCTACGGTAATAGCTCTTGTGAAATTATAGTTTAATGCTTTTTTAAATTCAGCACCCCAAGTTGGAGCTCCTGCTGGAAGTGGGGCTGATTGTATAGGGCGAGTTCCAAGCTGAACGCTATAAATCATAGCTCCATGAAGGAATTTTTCCTTAGAATGATCAAAATTATCTCCGTTAAAATCATCACTCGTAGTTCCTAAAGCACCTGAACCCATGAAGGTGTTAAATTGCTCATCAAAGAAAGCTGTTGTACCCATATTCATTTGGTAACAATAATTTCTACCTAAAGTTCCTTTACCTGTTTTTGGATCGTATTGCTCACCTATGTTGCTTACCATTAAAAGCTTAGCATTGTTAAACATATAACTTGTAAGCACAACTATATCAGCAGGCTGGATATACTCTTTCATCGTTCTAGTATCGACAAATTTTACCCCTGTTACTTTTCCGTCTTTTTTAAGAATTTGCGTTACATTGCTATAAGTGCGTATGGTGTATTTACCTGTGCTCATAGCCTTTGGAATTACTGTGTTTAAAGGACTTGCTTTTGCGCCATACTCACAACCAAAGCGTTCACAATACGCACAGTATTGACAAGGAGCTAAATCTTGACCATCAGGGTTTGTATAGCCACCTTTAGAATTTGAAGCTGGCAAACGATAAGTGTGTAAATTTGAACTTTTTGCTGCACTTTCAAATCGTTTAAGCATTTTAGTATTTTCAAGAGGTTCTTGTGGATAAGGACTAGATCTAAAAGCTCCCATTTTTTCTGCTAAAGGATTTGGCTCACCTGATACCCCACAGGTTTTTTCAAATTTATCATAATAAGGCTCCATATCCTTATAAGTCACACCCCAATCTTGCAAGGTATAATCATTACCTAATTTATTACCATATCTTTGTTTGCTTAGGGTTTGAATTTCAAAGTCATAAGGCATAAACCTAAAAGTCCAACCATTCCAATGCACCCCTGCACCGCCAACATTATTACCCAATAAAAACGAACCCATTTTACGATAAGGCAAGGCTAAACCACTAGGATCATGGCGAAAAGTCACAGTGTCTTTCGAGCAATCTTGCATCAAACCATAATTAATCCCATATCTCCACTCATCATGGATAAAATTAAAATTTTCAGTACTTTGCATATGTCCGCGTTCTAAACTAAGTACATTCAAACCTGCTTTAGTAAGCTCTGCAGCCACTATACCTCCAGTCCATCCTGCTCCAACTGTTACCACATCTACTTTTTTTAATACTTCAGCCATTTTAACTCTCCATATCTGCTAAACCCATAGGTTCAATGTTAAAAAATTCATCACTTGCAATTTTATCCACATAGCTCATTTGTGCGCCTGGATATTGCATCATTCTCCAACCATTTTTATTATCATTTCCGCCATAAATTGGATCAGCTAAAACTCCAGCTACTGTCATATCTCTTAAAAGTGTGAAAAAATAAGAAGATTTAAAACCTGTAGTTTGAATTTTTCCTTTTTCAAAATCGCTTAAAATTTTATCCTGATCTCCACCTTTAAGCAAAGAAAAAGATTTTTTATAACGCTTTTGAGCATTTTCTTCAAGAGCATGCACGCCTTCTAAAAAAATATCTTTGCGTTGCATAGGGGTTTGATAACCTTGTTCGGCTTTGCCCTCCATGAAAGGCCCTTGCATATATTCTCTATCATTATAACCATAAGCACTAGCTAGCTGATTATCGATAAAATAAGGCACGCCTAAACCTATAGCTCCTTCTCCTTGCTCATCTTTAGGATAAATTCTTTCACAGGCTGCACTTAAGGTATCAAATTCAGTTTGAGTTTGAAAAAACATTCTACCTCTAATTTTATTTGATTTTCCTTGTGAAGCTTGATGCGAATGCGTAAGTTCTGCTGCCTTTAAAACAGCACCGCCACCTATAGTGCTAGCTGCTACTACAGAACCACCTAGAAGCCCTAGTTTAAAAAAGCTTCTGCGATCAATAATATTGTCTTGCATTACTTCTCCTTGATAATAATTTAAACAAGACTATATTAGTCCTATTAATATAAATTTAACTTTAAAAAGCGATAAATTTTGTGTTATTCTTAATTTTATTTAAGTATATCTTTGAAAGTAATGAAAGTAGAACTTTTAATAAAGCTCTATATCTTTAGAATTAAGTTCTTTATAAGCTGCACAAGCTTCTTGATGTTTTTGATCACAAGCCATACCAAAATATCTTTTTGCCTTTGTTAGATCTTGTTTTTCTAGTTGATTATAGCGTCCTAACAAATAACAAGCCTCACCAAAACCTAAAGTGCAAGATTTAGAATAAAAAGCAAGGGCAGATTTTACACTTGCCTTAACAAGCTCTCCTTTATCATATAAAGACCCTAATTGATAACAAGCTCTTGCATTTTTTAAATCACAAGATCTTTTATAAAAACTTGAAGCCATTTGTCCATCTTTTTCTTTTTCATAAAATAAAGCTATATTATTACAACTTAACGATTCTCCTAAAGCACAAGCTTTATTAAAAGCCAAAAGAGCTTCATTTTTATAACCTTGATTTTGCAAAAGCAAAGCCATATTAGAACACGCATTTGCTAAACCCAATTTACAAGCTTTATCATAAAATTTATAAGCTTGATTTAAATCCTTACTCACACCCTTAGCACTCTCATGCATAAAAGCTAAAGAAAAACAAGCTTTAGAAATATCTTTTTCGCAAAGATTCTTAAAAATTTCATAAGCTTTATCAAATTTATTTGCCTCGTAAAGTTTTAAACCCTCTTCTAGCTCACTTAATGCAAATAATGAATTAAAAAATAAAAATAAAGCTAAAAATATTCTCATCAATCTTCCTTTATATTTTCTCTAACATTTAAAATCTGTGCTCTTCTTTTTTGAAGTTCTGCTTTTTTAAGATCTAAAAATTTATTTTTTTCTTGGATTAAATTTTGACTTTGTTCTAAGAAATTTTTTGCAATTTTTATCAGAATAGGCTTATTAATAAGCAAAGCTTCAAACTCATAAACATTTAATTCATTTAAAACTCTTTCATAAATTTCGCTTTTTTTAGGATAAAAAAGTACAAATTCAGAACTATCAAGCTCATAAAGAACACGGCTTTCATTGATTTTACGACTAAAAAATGCAAGGCTTAGTTTTGTAGCATTTTCATAATTTGTAAAAGCCTTAAGATTTAATTTTTCAAAAAATAAATCAAGCTCTAAAATACTTTTAAATAAAAGCTCTTTAAAATCTTTCAAAAAGTACTCATCGCTTGCATTACAAAAAGCTCTTAATTCACTAAAATTTTTATCACTTTGGAAAATGTGATCTTTTTGTATGTTTGAAAATTCTGCTTTAAAAAGCAAAATTTCTCTTTCAAGTATGTTTATAAAATCTTTTAATTTCATCTTGATTTCTTCAAAAGATTTATAAAGTTCATTTTTGATTTTTTTAAACTCTTTACTCATCACATCACTATTATAAAACATCGCCAAAAAAGCATCGTCGCTTGAAATATAAGGCGCTTTATAATCATATCTTGTGTATAAATCTTTCTTTAAAAATCCTTTGCTTTCTTTGTAAAAATAAGCATCTTTTTCCTTAACACTTGCAAAAATTTCACTAGAAATTCTTTCGCTAATGCTTTTAAGCTGTTCTAAAATCTGATGGTTTAAAATTTCAATCTCTTTTAAAAAATTTTCATACGCTAAAAGTAAATGCTTTTCATAACTTTGAAATTGATTTAATAAACGATCAAAAATACCTACAAAAAGTTGGTTTTCATCTTCTAAAATTTCGCATAAATTTAAAATTTTTCTTTTAACAAATTTTTCTTTTAAAGCTGTTGTATCTAGCTGAGTTAAAAAATCAAGTAAAGATTGAAAATTAGATTTTTCATAGCTTTGCTCATCTTTAGCTTCTTTACAAGAAATGGCAATAAGCTTATCAAAATATTTTAAAAATACACTTTTTGCATAATTTAAAACATTATCTAGCTCTTCTGTGTTTAATTTATCTTTTTGATTTAATACACAAATGCTATTTTCTCCTAAAAGTTCTAAATTTGCTTTTATGGCATCTTCTTCGCTTTTTTTACCTGCATTATCAATCAAACTTAACCAAATCGCCCCATGAATATTTTTAAGCTCATCAAGAGTTGTTAAAGTATCATTTTCATTTGCATTTAAACCTGGAGTATCTACAAGAGTAATTTTTTCAAGTAAAGGAATGGGTGCAAAAATATGCAAACTTTTTGCTTGTTTTACTTCATTTCTTTGATCCGTATAAAAGGCTAATTTTTCTATATTTGTGATAATATCACTTCCATCTTCAAATTCTACTCTTAAAAAATATTCTTTTGCATAGCGTAAAAAAGTAGGTTTAAAAGTAACAGGAACAACACCCGTAGGCAAACAATCACACCCCAAGATCAAATTTAGCAAACTTGATTTACCACTTGAAAACTGCCCTATAATAGCGATATTAACATTCTTATCTAAAGAAAACACAAGCTCTTTTAATTCATTTTCTAAAGCATAACTTGCGTGCATAAAAGGCTCGTTAAGTTCCTTACAAAGCTTTTGAATACGCCCTTTAAAGCTATCATCAAAACTCACACTATAAGTATTTTCATAGGCTTTTATAAAATCGTTTAAAAGATTAATCTGCATTTAAAAGCCCCATTTCAAGTTGTTTTAATTTTTCAATTTTTTCTAAATTTTCTTCAAAAGAATTTAAAATATTAATATCTTGATTTTTCAGACTCTGTAAAACTTTTTCAAGACTTTCTAATTTTGATTTTTGATTTTTTTCATAATGTTTTAATTTATCATTTAAAAACTCAAAAAATGCTCCATTGATATTTAAAGAGTTTAAAATTTCGCTCATTTTAAATTCTTTAAAAGTATCAAAAATAACCGTATCTAAATTCGTTTCAAGCTCATATAAATCTGATTTTAGATTGCTTAATTTTTCAATTTTCAATCTTAAAAGTGCAAATTTTTCGCTTTGAAAAATACTATCTATATTTTTTGAAATTCCATCTTTAAAACCTTCAAAACCATTGTCAAAATCATCTTTTAAAAAATCATATTTTAAAGATAAATTTGTTTTAAGCTCCTCGATTTTTTTAATATTTTCAAATTTAATTTCTCTTAAAATATCATTAATCCCATCTTTTGTGGTAATATCAACTATATTTAAAATACGAGAAAGATTAAGCTTTTGTGCATTATTTTTCAAATATTTAAACTCATCTATCAAGCGTTCTTTTAATTTTTTAGCCAAAAGTAAAACAAGATTATCTATGCCACTATCTATATTTTTAAGTTTTGCAATGGAATTTGAAATTTCATCTTGTGCTTCTTTTAATAAGGTGTTTTGCTTTTGAAGTTCAAGTAAAAGCTTTTGATTTTCTTCACTTACACCTTGTTTATTCTCCTTAATAAGACGATTTTGCATTTCATATTCGCTTAGAATATTTTTAAGCTCTAAATGCAATTCTTTTTTGTAAGCTCTTAAGGCAATCTTACTTTTTTCTCCTGCATAAAGCTCGTTAAAAAGATAGTTTTCAACTTCTTGCATACCACTTTTTTGCAAGCTTTCATTAGATGCTAAACCTTTATAAAAATCACTTGCCATTTTAGCGCTCACACATAAAAAATCAATCTTTTCCACTAAATTTTCATCTAAATCCACAAGTCTTGATTTTAAGCTTTCCTTGGTATAAACAATGACTTCTTCTAAATCCTTTTTGCTTAACAAATCCGCTTTAGTTAAAACAATTAAAAACTTACTCAGCCTTGAGTTTAAAAGACAATGCACCAAAAAGTCTGCATCTTTTTGAGTTAAGCTTTGAGAAGCATTCATTAAATGAATTAAAAAATCACTTTCTTTAAGATACTCATTTGTAACAATTTCTCTTTGAACTACAACATCATCAAGTCCTGGAGTATCAACTATGGAAATATTATTTTTTAAAAAATCTAAATGACTTTTAATTTCTATTTTTTTAATTAAAGCTGAAATTTTATTTTTAGCTGAACTGAAATTTTTAAGCTCACAAAGTGCGATATTTTGTATTAAAGGTTTATCTTTGATAAAATCCTCTATATTTACACTCTTATCCAGCTTGTCAATAAATTCTTTTAAATCTGCATTAAAGTGCGAACTTTCAAGTATATTTTGCCATTCTTTCTTATCCCAAAAATATATCTTTGCTTCTTCGCTCTTACCATAACTTAATACTGTTAAATTAGCTGTTTCAGGTATGTTTGAAACGCCTAAAAAATCTTCTTTTAAAAGAGCATTTAAAAGGCTTGATTTTCCTGCATTCATCACGCCAGTGATGGCTATATTAAACTCTAAATTTTGAAATTTTTCCAAAGTTTTTTGAAGTCTTGATTTTAAATTTTCATCAAAACTTAGCTTTTGAAGCTCTAAATTAATGGTATTTAATTCTTTAAAATCATTTTGAAATAAAGCTTTTTGATCTATACTTTGAACTTTTTCTTGTGAAATAAAATCAAGCATTTCGGTATTTTTTGAAATTTTTTCTAAAATTTTTAGAGCCTTAAGCAAATCTTGCTTTGAAATAAAACCTGATTTAAAAAGATTTAAAATACAAATTTGAGCATTTTGTATACTAAAAATATCCACTCTTAAATCAATTTTTTTACAAAGCTCTTGAAATTCTTTTAAGAGAAAATATCTTTCATAATTGTCTTTATTGACACTTAAAATAATCGCACACTCGGCCGTATCAAGTTTGCTTTTATCTTGAAATTTAGCATCAAAATTTAAAAATTGGAGTTCATTTTGCCAAATTTTTTGAAATAATTCTTTCATAATCTTCCCCTTAAAAAGGGGAAAGATTTATTTATTTCTTTGAGCGACAAGTTGTCTTCTCATATAAGCGATTTTACTTTGTAAAGGTAATTCTTTAGGGCAATTATCTTCACAAGCAAGCAATGACATACAACCAAAAACACCATCATCATCGCCTACTAATTCATAAAAATCTTCCACACTTCTATGGTCATGCGGATCTTGTAAATATCTAGCTGTTCTTAAAAGCCCTGTAGCAGCTATGAAATTTGGACGCATAAGTTTAGTTGCACAAGAAGCTACACAAATTCCACACTCTATACAACGATCAAGTTCAAAAGTTTCATCCGCAACTTCTGGCTCAATACGTTCTTCAAGTTTAGAAATATCAGTTTCTTTTTCATTATGCACCCAGCTTTCAACACGCTTACACATATCTTCAAACCACTCTCCTGTATTCACGCTTAAATCTTTAATATGTCTAAATGCAGGCATAGGCATAAGCTCTATCACTCCATCAGGATAATCTTTAGTTAAAGTTTTACAAGCAAGTTTTGGCACTCCATTAATCATCATCGCACAAGATCCGCAAATCCCTGCACGACAAACAAAATCAAAACTCAGATCCGCATCCATTTTTTCACGGATCAAAGTCAAACATACAAAAACCGTCATAAAAGGAGTTTCTTCAAGCTCATAAGTCACAAAATGTGGTTTAGAAATTTTGCTTAAAGGATTATATTTAAATGCCTTTATTGTCAATTTTCTACTCATAATCAACTCCTATTCTTTGGTTTGGTGCTTTATATTTAGCTTGCAATTCATAAGGCATTAAAGCGTTTTGAATTTCATAACGACCTTTGCCTTCAGCTTCCATTTTTTCACGGATAGCATCCACTTCAGCTTGGCGTTTTTCACTTAAAGGATTTTCTATAATATTTCCTTTAGCACCGTATCCACGAAATGCTGGTGGAATTTCCATTTTCATAATATCAAGCTCTTCGTATTCTATGCGTGGTAAGGTTTCGCCTTCTACCCAAAAAGTATTGGTTCTTTTCATCCAATTTAAATCATCTCTTTTTGGATAATCTTCCCTATAATGCGCCCCACGACTTTCTGTTCTTAAAAGCGCTCCATAAGCTACGCAAAGTGCTATTTTTAACATTCTTGGCACTCTATACGCTTCTTCAAGCTCTGGATTTGCACAATCAAGTTCTTTACAATGTACTTTAACGTCTTGAGAATCTTTATAAAGTTTTTCAAGTTCATCTACTGCTTCTTTCAAACCTTCACCTGTTCTAAAGATGGCCACCTTATCCCACATGATTTCTTTCATTCTGTTTTTGATTTCAAAAACATTATGTTTACCTTCTTTATCTACTAAAGATTTTAAATATTGATACTCTTTAGTTAAGAAGTCTTTTACTACATTTGTGTCAATTACTTCACCATTATTTTTACAATAATCTGCAAAATAATCTCCCACTATCATACCTGCTACAACAGTTTCAGCACATGAATTTCCACCTAAACGATTAAATCCGTGCATATCCCAGCAAGCTGCTTCTCCACAAGCAAAAAGTCCGTTTAACCATTGACTTTCACCCGTTGGTTTAGTTCTAATTCCACCCATAGAATAATGCTGCATTGGAAGAACTGGCGCCCAACCTTTTGGACCCTCATCTGCTGGATCAATACCATTAAAAGTTTTACAAATATCTTGTACATCGCGGAGATTTTTTTCCACATGAGCTCTTCCAAGTATAGAAATATCAAGCCATAAATGATCCCCATAAGGGCTTTTTACACCTTTGCCTTTACGAATATGTTCCATCATTCTACGACTTACCACATCACGGCTTGCAAGTTCTTTTTTCTCTGGTTCATAATCAGGCATAAAACGATATCCATCCACATCGCGTAAAATTCCACCATCACCACGACAGCCCTCAGTAAGCAAAATACCGCTTGGCACAATAGGAGTTGGATGAAATTGCACTGCTTCCATATTTGAAAGTCTGCAAAGCCCTGTTTCAAGAGCGATGGCTGCACCCGTTCCTTCGCAAATTACCGCATTTGTAGTTTGTTTATAAATTCTACCATAGCCCCCTGTTGCTATCATGGTTCCTCTTGCAATATAAGCAATGAGTTGTCCATTAGTTAAATCTCTAGCAATTACACCTAAGCATTTTTTACCATCATGGATGATTCTTACCGCTTCCATTCTATCGATGATCTTTACTTGGTGCTTAATGGCTTCATTTGCTACACCATAAAGCATACAATGCCCTGTTGCATCTGCGATATAGCAAGTTCTCCATTTTTTAGTTCCACCAAAATCTCTAGCATTAATAAGCCCGTGCGCTTCTTCTTTTTCTTCAATCACAGTTTTTTGTGCATTGATTACAACAGTTCTTGGACCTTTAGTAACTCTAGTCCAAGGCACACCCCAAGCCGCAAGCTCACGCACTGCTTTTGGCGCAGTTTGAGCAAACATTCTTGCTACTTCTTGATCACAGCCCCAATCACTTCCTTTTACTGTATCTGCAAAGTGAAGATCTTCATTATCACCCTCACCTTTTGCCCCATTTGCTAAACTTGCCTGCATACCTCCTTGCACCGCTGCAGAGTGAGAACGCTTCACTGGACAAATACTTAAAAGTGTTACACTTTGACCACTCTTTGCTACTTCAATAGCCGCTCTAAGACCTGCTAATCCTCCGCCTATTACTAAAGCATCACTATATTGTATATTCATAATTTGCTCCATTGTAGTTTTTTATCATCGCAGTAGTTTGGGTTTGATTTTGGTAGTTTTCATAACCTATTTTTATAAATGCTGCAAGACTTAACACACCTAAAACTAGGAAGAAAATACTGATTATCCATTTAGCAGTTTTAAGCTTTTTGCGACTTTCTTTTACATTTTTTCCTTCAAACCAACCCCATTTAACACAAAGTCTATAAAGCCCTATACTTCCATGAAGTTCAACACAGACTAAAAGAACAGCATAAAAAAGCCACATAAAATGACTTACAACCCTATCTCCTGACATATCGCCGCTGATTTTATCTGCATTGGTTACAATAAAAATAAGATGAGCAGAACCTAAGAAAAACATAATAAAACCTGTAAAAGCTTGAACCCACCATAACGAAGTATCGCTGTGATTCATTTTTTTACTGTGTGTTCTTAGTATTTGATACTGACGGTAATTAATAGGAAATTTTCTCATTGCAAGTAAAGCATGAACGAAAAAAACCACTAAAACACAGGCGGCTAAAAATGAAGTAAGATAACTCATAACAGGATTATCGTAAACAAATTTTAATTCTAAAAAATGCACTACAGAATTAAAAAAATCCTCACTGACTAAAATTGTAGAAACAAAAAGCATATGCACCCACATAAAAAGACCTAAAAAAAGCCCTGAAGCACTTTGGATAAAGTCTAATTTCGCAGGCATTTTACTTTTTTTGCCCTCAATGCTCTTACCCAAATAACCTTCGATAAGCTCACGCATCTTTACTCCTTTGTAAAAAGAAATTAAAAAAATCCATTTCATTATATTACAAAAGTCTTTAAGATAGATTAAATATTTACTTTTTTAAACTTTATACAAATATAAACTAACAAAGCTGTTATAAACATTATAAAACTTAAAATTTGTCCCATACTCATACCCCATAAAACAAAACCTATACCAAAATCAGGCTCGCGATAAAATTCACATATAAATCTTGCCAATGAATAAGCACCAGCATACACAAGAATCAATTCCCCTTGAAAGCTTTGCTTAAATCTTGCTAAATAAACTATAATAAAAACAACAATACCTTCTAAAAATGCTTCATAAAGTTGCGATGGATGGCGCAATACTCCATCAACATAAATTCCCCAAGGCACATTTGTAATGCGACCAAAAAGCTCTTGATTTAAAAAATTTCCTATACGACCAAAAACATAAGCCAATGGAACACTTAAAGCAACCAAATCAAGAAAAATCCAAGGATTTGTTTTATATTTTTTACAAAACAATAAAGTAGCTATCAAAAATCCTATAATTGCTCCATGATAACTCATACCTCGAATACCTACAAATTCACCATTAATATAAGGATTAAAAATTTGCCAAGGATGAGTAATATAATACATAGTATTTGCATCATAAATCAAAATATATCCAAGCCTTGCACCTAAAATAACCCCTATTTCAACCCATATAAAATAACTATCCAAATGTTTTTCATTAATGTCTAGTTGAAATTTTCTTACAAAAAATTTAGCCAAAAGCAAAGCCAAAAGCAAAGCTATAACATACATAATGCCATACCAATGCACCTTTAAACCAAAGATGCTAAAAGCTATAACATTAAAATTTGAATAAATATGCTGCCAAAATTCCATATATCTTTCCTAATTTTCTTTTATAAAAATATAACAAAAAAACTTTAACTTGCTATAATTAACACAAACACATTAAATAAAGGTAAAAAATGAAAAAATATATTTTACTTGCTAGTAGTATGTTAATTTTAGCAGCTTGTGGGGGTACAAGCAGTAATTTTGTCAATGTTTCTATGCCAAATTTTAAACCCCAAGTTCCAACAAAGGTTGAACCTATTGATTCTGGAGTAAGCATTGCTCTTGAGCCTATTAATATAGAACAAAATAACAATTATTCTGATTATTTTGAAAATTCAGTGCTTAAAATTCGCATAGAAAAAGAAATTGATCTTTTAAAACGAAATTTAGAAGAGCAGATCAAAACCATCGCTCAACTAAAAGGCTATAAAATAGTTACTACTAATCCAGACTACACTCTTAAAAGTTCAATCAGTATTTATACGGAAGAAAAAAATGCACAAAAAACAAGCAATTTTATGAGTGGAGATTATGTAAAATCCAATTTAGGTATAAATTTTAAAGGTAAAATAGATTTTATAGATGCACACAATCCACAAAATTCAACCAATCTTTCAAGTAGTACTAAACTAGATTCTTTAGTTGCGCTTAACTATCCTATTAAAAATGATG
Source organism: Campylobacter sp. BCW_6877 (assembly GCF_001762445.1). Taxonomy (NCBI): domain Bacteria; kingdom Pseudomonadati; phylum Campylobacterota; class Epsilonproteobacteria; order Campylobacterales; family Campylobacteraceae; genus Campylobacter; species Campylobacter sp. BCW_6877. The sequence continues at coordinate 23,225 of NZ_MJWW01000031.1, forward strand.
ATGGGGTTAATATGTTTAAAACTACTATCTCCACCGTACCAACTCAACTTAATAAAGGTTTAGAGCAACCTGCTTTTGAAATTGATAAAAGTTTTTTAGCTTTTTATAAAAATACATTAAATACACTTTATAACAATCTACCAAAAGCAACAGACATAGGCAAAACTATACCTAATACAAACAGTGGTTTTAATAGTTTTGATGGCGATGCTACCTTTGAAGAAAGCTTACCTCAAACAAATTCTAATCAAAATAATACAATTGAAAACACGCCTACACAAAATATTCCTACAAATCCATCTTCAACAAATCAAAATAATCAAAGTAAAAATCAAGATGGGGTAGAAATATTTGAATGATAAAACTTGTGAGAAAATTAAACTTTCTCACACAAAAAATAAGATTTTCTTATACAAAAAAATAACTATCATTCTACTTTAAAATCAATGCCTGTTGCATTGCATTTTTTATCATCTCTCTTTTATCTCGTATTTCAAAAAAAAGCTCAAAAGCAAAAACCCCTTGCCATAAAAGCATATCAAGTCCATCTTTAATTTTTAAATGATACTCTTTACACAATCTATAAAAAGGTGTTTCTCTGCCATAAATTACCTCAAAAGCAAATTTAGCTTTAGGTAAAATTCTATCTAAAAGCTCTCTATCACAAGGTAAATTTTCATCTTTTAATCCAGCAGAAGTTGAATTTATAACCAAATCAAAGTCAAAATCTTGCAAGTTTTTATAAAGATAAGTTGGATAAGCTAAAAAATCTTTAAATCTTTCTTTACTACGATTAGCTATATACACTTCTACGCCTTTTTGTTTTAATGCATAAGCAAGCGCCAAAGCTGTACCTCCAGCACCCAAAATCAAAGCTTTTTTTATATTATCAAAATCCTTAATAGCTTCTAAAAAACCTAAAGCATCAGTATTATAAGCGTAAATTTTATCTTCTTTTAAGCATAAAGTATTTGCAGAGCCAATATTTCTAGCAAAATCATCCTTCACATCAGCAATATCTAAAGCTTTTTCCTTAAAAGGCAAAGTAATATTAGCTCCACTAAGTCCTAATTTAAAAAAATCTTCTCTTAAACAGTTAGCATTTCTTAAATGATAGCGTGTATAAATGCTATCAAGCCCTAAGGCTTTAATAGCATTATTATGCATTCTAGGCGATTTAGAGTGAGAAATAGGATCGCCTATAACTGCTAAAAATTTCATTTTAAAGTAAAAGAAAAAGCATCTTTTGCAATATCCTTGCGGATTTTAGCAAGTTCTGCTGCAATATCTGCCTTTTCAAATGGTCCTATTAAAACCTTGGTAATTTCTTTACCTCCAACTGTAGTTTTATAAAGTTTATAATCATAACCTTTCTGTTTTACAGAAGCAAGTTCTTTTGATTTTTGATCCAAATTACTTACTGAGAAAATTTGCACATAAATACCCGATGCTAAACCACTTGGATGCACAGGTTTAGCATCAACATTTTTAAATAAATCATTTGCATTTTGTTCTTTTTTAGGGGTTTGTTTTGTGCTTTCTTTTTCTTTTTTTACAGCTGTTTGTTTTGCTTCTTCCTTAGGTTTTGCAGTTTGTTTTACTTCTTGTTTGGGAGCACTTGCTTGTGGAGTGGTATTTGCTGAAGTAGTTGCTATTGGTTCTGCTGGAACTTCTTGATCAGGCATAGCAAAATTTGTAGTATCATTGTTATTTGAACTAGAGGTTGTTGTATTTTGAGTTGTATTTTGTTCATCTTGAAATTGTTTTCTTAATGCCTCAAATTGATCTTCTGCTGAAGTATTATCTGTAATTGGCATACTTTCAAAAGAAGTATCATTGTTATTGTCTTGAGTTGCTATAGGTTCACTTGGCAATACACTTTGATTTTGCGTATTTTCATCACCACTACCATTAATAAGCTTCATAACTATCATGATAGCTAAAAACAAAATAACTAAAGCAATAACTCGTAAAAGAATTTTTTTTACTTTTTCACTTTTATTACTTTTTTCTAAAATAATATCATCAAATTCATTTTTTTGATTTTCCATAATTTGTCCTTTCTTACATATGCTTAGACCAAGAACTTCCTCGTTCCTTTTGATAAACCTCATAAGGCAATATTAAAATATTAAATTCCCTAGGTACATCCATACTAGGAAACACCTTCCATTCTACTGGCATTTTACTTGCAAACATCATTGAAAGTTTAGACGCTAAAGAATAACCTTCGTTTAACGCCGTATGTCCTTTATGAATATAAAGATGTAAATGTCCTGGAGTTTTAGTTTTATAGGCTGTGAAATTTATAAAACCTTCTTCTCTTAAAATAAGTTGTGCACGGTGATAAAATCTTTCAGCATTAAAACCATTATAATCAAAGACAATATTTTCTACTTTATTATCTTTTGTTATTAAATCATGAGCGACAACAATTTTTTTAGCAGCGTGTTCTCTCATGACATTTAAATTTAAAGGAGCATCAACTCTTTCAAATTTATCAAAAAATAAGCGACCTCTATGTGTAATTTTATTTACAATTTTATCGCGTCTTATATAATAATGATCGCCAATTATTTTAATTAGCGACATATCCATTGGTGAAATCAAAACATAGCCCTTTCATAAATAATAAAATTACTTGCAAGTTTTTTTAATTCTTGTTTAATATTCTTTTGTAATTTTTCATTATTAATATCATCTAAAATATCTGCAATATAATTTGACACAATTTCCATTTCTTTTTCTTTAAAACCTCTGGCAGTAAGGGCTGGAGTTCCAAGTCTTAATCCACTTGTGATAAAAGGACTTCTAATCTCTCCTGGAACGGTATTTTTATTTGCGGTAATTCCTGCATTTCCAAGAGCTAAATCTGCATCTTTTCCACTAAATTCACGATCTAAAAAACTCATTAAAACAAGGTGATTATCCGTTCCATCGCTAACAAGTTTAAATTTTCTATCCATTAAAACATTAGCTAAAACTTGAGCATTGGTTCTTACTTGTTTTGCATAAACTTTCCACTCATCGCTAAGATTAAATTTAAATCCTACTGCTTTTGCAGCAATTACATGCATCAAAGGACCACCTTGAATACCTGGAAAAATGGCAGAATTAATTTTTTTAGCAAGCTCTTCATCATTTGTCATAATAATACCACCTCTTGGGCCACGCAAAGTTTTATGCGTAGTTGAGCTTACTACATGAGCGTGTGGAAAAGGACTTGGATGCTCACCTGCCACAACAAGACCTGCAATATGTGCTATATCAGCAAAAAGATAGGCGCCTACTTCATCAGCGATTTCTCTAAATTTAGCAAAATCAATCACTCTTGCATAAGCACTAGCTCCACAAACTATAAGTTTTGGTTTTTCTTTTTTAGCAATTTCTCTTACTTTTTCATAATCAATTCTTCCATCAAGTTCTACGCCGTAAAAACAACTTTCGTACATTTTACCTGAAGAACTTACTTTTGCACCATGAGTCAAATGTCCACCATGACTTAAATCCATTCCTAAAATTTTATCACCTGGATTAATCAAAGCCGCATAAACACCTTGATTAGCTTGAGAACCTGAATTAGGCTGAACATTAGCAAATTTACAATTAAAAAGTTTTTTACATCTTTCAATAGCTAAAGTTTCAATCTCATCAACAAATTCGCAACCACCATAATATCTTTTACCTGGATAACCTTCTGCGTATTTGTTTGTCAAGATACTTCCCATAACTTCCATTACTTCAGGTAAAGTGAAATTTTCACTCGCTATCATTTCAAGACCTTCACATTGACGCTCTAACTCTTTGTTTGTCAAATCAAAAATTTCTTTATCAAACATTTCTAAACTCATTCTTTCTCCTTTAGTTCTGATTTTAATGGACGCATTGCAGGAAACAATATCACATCTCGAATAGATTTTTTATTTGTCAAAAGCATAACAAGTCTATCTATGCCTATACCTTGCCCTGCCGTTGGAGGCATTCCATAACCCAAAGCATTTACAAAATCTTCATCCATTTCACAAGCCTCTTCATCGCCTGCATTTTTAGCTTCAATTTGTTTTAAAAATCTCTCATATTGATCAAGCGGATCATTAAGCTCATTAAAACCATTTGCCAATTCTCTTCCGCAAATAAACAGCTCAAATCTCTCAGCAATCTGAGAATCCTCATCACTACGTCTTGATAAAGGACTTATGGAAATAGGAAAATCGATCACAAAAGTAGGATTGATCAATTTTTCTTCCACATAATTATCAAAAAGTTCAGCTTGTAAATGTCCAAGTTCAAGCTTTTCATTCGCTTCAAAACCATCAGCTTTTAATTTAGTAAGAATTTTTTCCTTATCTTCGATTAAATCCCCATCTAAACCACCATATTTACAAAGTGCATCTTTATAGGTTATTCTTTCAAAAGGTTTGGAAAAATCTATCATTTTTCCATCAAATTCTATTGTTTTTCCCAAATTAAGTTTATCCAAAAGTAAAGCAAAAAGTTCTTCAGTTAAATCCATTAAATCTTTATAATTATGATAAGCCCAATAAAATTCTATAGTTGTAAATTCGGGATTATGAGTTAAATCCATACCTTCGTTTCTAAAACAACGATTGATTTCAAAAACCGCCTCAAAACCACCCACTATAAGTCTTTTAAGATAAAGTTCTGGAGCAATTCTTAAAAATCTTTCTACACCTAAAGAATTATGAAAAGTTACAAAAGGCTTAGCGTTTGCTCCACCTGCAATCGGATGCATCATAGGAGTTTCTACTTCTAAAAAGCCTTTATTTTCAAAAAAATGACGAATCAAACTCACCACCTTAGAACGCACTAAAAAATCTTTTCTAACTTCGGCATTCATTATCATATCAACATAACGTTTGCGATATCTTTGCTCAATATCTGTTAATCCATGATATTTTTCAGGTAAAGGAACAATAGCTTTTGTAGCGAGTTTTACTTCACTTGCATGCAAACTAAACTCACCTGTTTTAGTTACAAAAGGAAAACCTTTAATCAAAACAATATCACCCACCTCTAAATTCTTTTTTAAAATCGTATAAAGTTCTTCGCCTACGCTATCTTTACTAAAATAAATTTGTAAATTTGTATCCTCATCTTCAATGTTTGCAAAAATCGATTTCCCAGCTATACGCAAAAGTTTCAAACGTCCTGCAACAACAGCATTAATATTTTCATCCCTTTTTTCAACTTGCTCTAAAATATAAGAAAATTTATCCTTAAAAGTCTTTAAAGACATTTCTTTTTCTAAAAAATGAGGATAAGGATTGATCCCTAAATTTTTTAATTCCTTAGCTTTTTCTATTCTTTGCTGCTCTAAAATATTATCAAACATTTATATTTTTACCTTTGCTTTTTGATTATTACAATCACCACAAACACCATAAAGCTGCATCAAATGCCCTGTAAGTTTAAAACCATGTTCTTTTGCAATCAAGGCTTGCTGTCTTTCTATAATAGGATTTTCAAACTCTATAATTTTTCCGCAATTTTTACATATCATATGATCATGGTGAGGTTTATTGGCAAGCTCGTATTTTTTACCTGCTGAACCAAAAGAAATGGAAGTTACCATTTCTGCTTCTTCAAGCAAATTTAAAGTACGATAAACAGTTGCAATTCCTACATTTAAATCAGGTTCAGCTTGTTTGATTTCCATATATAAACTTTCGGGTGTGTAATGAGTATCACTGTGATAAAGAGTTTTTAAAAGTACTTCTCTTTGCTTGGTATATTTAAGTCCGCCTTGTCTTAATATTTTTTTAAATCTCTCAAGTAAAACATCATATTCCACATTTTCTATCAGCATATCACTCCCCTTTTTGAGTATTGTTTAAATCACTTACAATATCTTGCAACTTTTCACTAGCATGATCTAGACTATTTTCTGTTAAAGGTTGATTCATAATAAAAGATCCCGTTTCTTTAAGTAAATTTAAAGTATAGCTATTTTTAGCAAAATTATCTAATTTATCATTTAAAAAATCGATTCTTGCTACACAAAAAACCAAAATTGCAAAAATTAAAAAGATTTTTGCCCCACCAAATATAAAGCCACCAATACGATCTAAAAAACCTAGGCCACTTAATTTGATCAACTTAGAAAGAAAATTACCCACCAATAAACAAACTATCCAAAAAATAATTAATATGGCCAAAAATCCAGCAAATCCAGCTAAGCTTTGATTTTCTATCTTATAAAAAGTACTTTGTATAAATTCAGCTGCTTGAGTTGCATATTTTGAAGCAATAAAAACACCACCAATAATACCCAAAAGCCCAAAAATTTCTTTTATCAAACCATTGATAATACCCTTAAGCCCTAAAAGCAAGGTAAATCCTAAAATAAAAGCATCAAACCAATAAAAATTCATTTCAATCACTCTCTGATTTTTTTTGTTTTAAATTTATTCTACAAATAAGCACTAAATGCTAAGTTAATCATTCTATGATTTTAGGAACAACAAAAAAATGTTCTTGTTTTTTTGGAGCACAATCCAAAACCTCATCAATAACATTGCTATTTCTTATCTCATCAATCCTCAAAGGAGCTCCACCTTTTATAGTACTCACAGTAATCTCTTGGGAATCTAAATCAAGTTCGTTTAATTTTTCAACAAAATTCACAATTTCACTTAACTGTACAATGGTTTCATTTCTGTTTTTTGTTATTTGTAAAGCACTTAATTTTTCAAGCTTGCTTAATAATTTCTCATCTATTTGCATTTCTTAAACCTTAATAAAAAAGTTAAAATTTTGAAAATTATATCATAAAAAGCTTTAAATTGTTTAGGATATTTTGCAATTTATATGATACAATACCATAATTTTTCTATACAAAAATAAAAATATTTTTTCAAGGATAAATTTTGGGACTAAAAGATAATTTAAAAGCTGTTAAAAATAAACTTAACACAGAAGAACAATTTATAGAAAATTTTATCAAAGGAGAGAGATTTATACGCAAGTATAAATTTTATATATCTGCTGTTGTGATAATTTTAGTTGCTTGGTTTGCTGGAAATTTTATAATCTCAAAAATAAACGATTATAAAACAAAAGAAGCAAATGAAATTTATGCCAATCTAATACAAGATCCTAGCAATAAAAATCTTTTAGAACAACTTAAAAATAAAAATACTAATCTTTACGCTATCTTTTTACTAAAAGAAAATATTAATGATTTTAATAATACAACTCTCCAAAATGAACTAAAACAAATTTATAATAATGCTCAAACAAACACTTTACTTAAAAATATTATCGCATTATCTTTAGGGGATAAATCGATATTTTTAAAAAATTATGATAAATTATTAGAAGCTTACAAACTTTTAGAGCAAAATAAAATCGAAGAAGCTAATGTTTTACTTTCTCAGATAAAAGAAAATTCAAGTTTAAATCAAATAGCTAAAAACCTCAAACATTATCAAGGCATTACACAATGAAAAAAATATTTTTAACACTATTTTGTTTAATATTTCTATGTGCTTGTGGCACCAAAAGACAATATTTTGAACCAAAACAAACCGATGGAGATTTAAGTCATAATAGCAATTTAAAAAGTAAAATCGTTGATTGGAATCTAGTTTCTGCAAAACTTAGCAATAATACAGCTATCTTAAAAAATAATATCTCCATAGACAAGTTTAAACTTCCTAAAAATTATATGCTTCTAGCTTATCAAGATGGGGAATATTTTACTGCAGATAACAATGGAAATTTAAAAATTTTTGACAATTCTTATAATGAAATTTATAATTTTCAATTTGACGCTAGTGTTGTAGGAGTAGCTTCTAATGGAGATGATTTAGCCCTTGTACTTGCAAACAATACCATAGTTCTTGCAAATCGTTCTTTGGGTATTAAATTCAGTCAAACCCTAACCTCAGCTCCAGCCCAAGACAGTCGTACCGCTAATCCTATATTTTTAGACAATATCATCGTTTATCCAACACTAGATGGTAAAATTTTAATTCTTTCAAGAAACAATCTTCAAATCATTAAAGATGTGGTTATTTCAGCAGAAAATTTTTTCAACAATGTAATCCATCTAAGCGTAATCGGAGATAAACTTATAGCAGCAACAGCTAAAAAAATCATTGTTGTAAGCCCTGCTAGAACTCTTTATCTTGACGCTGACATAAAAGATGTTGCACTTAGCGATGATGGTATTTTTATACTAGAAAAAGATGGCACTATTATTAAAACTGATTATAACTTAAGAAAAATTGCGGAAAAAAAATTTGAATTTGCTATTTTTGTAAAAAGCAATATATACAATAATTATTTATATATTTTTGAAAAAACAGGCTATCTTATCAAAATGAATCTAAATTTAGATAATGCACAAGTATTTAAACTTTCAGAAGCTGTTGATAAAATTTCTTTCATGGGAAATGGTAAATTTTACTACGGAGATAAAATTTTAGATTTGCTATGATAAAAATTTTAGAACAAACAATAAAGGCTTTAAAATTAAATTTAAAGCCCTATGACTTAAGTATGTTGACTAGAAAAAAAAGTTATATTTGTGCTAAAGATCAAAATAACATTCTTTTTATGTATACAGGAAAAACAAAATTTTTAATGAAAGATGCCTTATTTTTAGAAAATCTAGCACAGCAAATTAACATAAATAACAAATATTTTTTTAGCATGGCTTCTCTTTGCTCTAAAGCAAAAAATCATCTAGAAATGAAAGGATTTAATATCTATGCTACTCTGTGATATTGGGAATTCAAATGCTAATTTCCTAGATGATAACAAATATTTTACTCTTAGTATAGATCAGTTTTTAGAATTTAAAAATGAACAAAAAATTTTTTATATCAATGTCAATGAACATCTCAAAGAACATTTAAAAAATCAAAAAAATTTTATCAATCTTGAACCTTATTTTTTATTTGATACTATTTATCAAGGATTAGGAATCGATCGCATAGCAGCTTGTTATACTATTGAAGATGGAGTTGTTGTAGATGCAGGTAGTGCTATTACAATTGATATTATTTCTAATTCTATACATCTTGGTGGTTTTATCTTGCCAGGTATTGCAAATTATAAAAAAATTTATAGCCATATTTCACCACGATTAAAAAGTGAATTTAACACTCAAGTTAGTCTTGATGCATTCCCACAAAAAACCATGGATGCTTTAAGTTATGGTGTTTTTAAAGGAATTTACCTACTGATAAAAGATGCCGCTCAAAATAAAAAGCTTTATTTCACTGGTGGAGATGGGCAATTTTTAGCAAATTATTTCGATCACGCAATTTATGATAAACTTTTAATCTTTCGAGGAATGAAAAAGATTATAAAAGAAAATCCCAATTTACTTTATTAAAAATGTTACAAAAATTCTCATTGATATCAAACCTTAATGAAATTTAACTTTTTGTAAAACAAATTCAATTAAACTTCTATTTAGAAAAAAGTTTATTAAAATAAAAAAAGGAAAAACAATGAGCCAACAAGAATTTGATGTGCTTATCATCGGAGCTGGAATTTCAGGAGCAGCATTATTTTACGAGCTTGCAAGATATACAAATATTAAAAATATTGCTTTGATAGAAAAATATAATACAGCTGCAACATTAAATTCTAAGGGAACGAGTAATTCTCAAACCATTCATTGTGGAGATATTGAAACCAATTATACTTTAGAAAAAGCGCGAAAAGTAAAAAGAACAGCTGATATGATAGTTAAATATGGACTCATGCAAAATGCGCAAAATAATTTCATGTTTTCTCATCAAAAAATGGCTCTAGCTGTTGGAGATATAGAATGTGATTATATGAAAAAACGCTATGAAGAATTTAAAGAACTTTATCCTTATATAAAATTTTTCGATAAAGCAAAAATCAAACAAATTGAACCCAAGGTTGTTTTAGGAGAAGATTGCAATCAAGATAGACCTGAAAATATCTGCGCCATGGGTGTTGAAAGCGGCGAGGTTTTTACAACTGTAGATTTTGGGAAAATGAGTATAAATCTAATAGAACAAGCCCAAAAACAAAATAAAAATACTTTTGTTGCCTTTAATCAAGAAATTATTCACATAGAAAAAAAGGAAGGTATTTTTATATTAAAAACCTCAAATCATCAAGAATACCATGCCAAAAGCGTAGTTGTCAATGCTGGAGCGCACTCTTTATATTTAGCACATAAAATGAACTTAGGTATGGATAAGTCTTGTTGGCCTGTTGCAGGAAGTTTTTATTTAACCAAACAAAAACTTTTAAATGGTAAGGTTTATATGGTGCAAAATCCTAAACTTCCATTTGCAGCTCTTCATGGAGATCCTGATTTACTTGCTGATATGAACACTCGCTTTGGACCTACCGCACTTGTTATTCCAAAACTAGAACGTTATCATGGTCTAAAATCAGTTCCAGAATTTTTTGAAGCGCTAAAACTTGATAAAACTGTTTTAAAAGTAACTTTTAATATGTTTAAAGATGCAACAATTAGAAATTACATCTTTTATAATTATCTTTTTGAACTACCTTTTGTTGATAAAAGCTTATTTGTTAAAGATGCCAAAAAAATAGTCCCAAGTCTTAAAGCAAGCGATATTTATTATGCGAAAGGTTTTGGAGGCGTAAGACCGCAAGTTATTGATAAAACTAAAGGAGAATTAATGCTAGGTGAAGCAAGCATCACAGAAACCCCTGGTATTATTTTCAATATGACTCCAAGTCCTGGAGCAACAAGTTGTTTAGGAAATGCTGAAAGAGATGCAAAGCTTGTGTGTAATTACCTAGGAATGGAATTTAACGAAGATAAATTTTCTTCAGAATTATTGTAATCATTTTGTTTCTATTTTTAGCTACAATAATTTCAAAAGGAGTTTACCATGCTTAAAAAAACAAAAATTGTAGCCACAGTAGGTCCAGCAAGTGAAAAGGAAGAAATTCTACGCCAAATGATTATCAATGGTGTAAATGTTTTCCGTTTAAACTTTTCTCATGGAACACATGAGTATCATAAAAAAAACTTAGATACCATAAGAAGAGTAGCTAAAGAATTGCATACTCGTATTGGAATTTTACAAGACATTAGTGGTCCTAAAATTCGTACAGGCGAACTTAAAGAACCATTTGAATTAAAAAAGGGTGATAGACTTGATTTTTATCGTGAAACAATTTTAGGGGAGAAGATTGCTCAAAATCATTATAAAATCAGCATCAATCAAAAATCCATTTTAGATATGTTAAAAATTGATGAATATATTTATCTATATGATGGATCAATTCGTGCTAAAGTAGTAAGCATAGATAATCAAAAAATTGAAACCATTATAGAAAATGATGGTTTTTTAAACTCAAATAAAGGTATTAATTTTCCGAATACTAAAATCAATATTGATGTTATTACACAAAAAGATAAAAATGATTTACTTTGGGGTATAAAAAATGAAGTAGATTTTTTAGCAATATCTTTCGTACAAAATGCACACGATATTGATGAAGTTCGTGAAATTTTAGCACAAAATAACGCAAAAATATCTATTTTTGCAAAAATTGAAAAATTTGATGCAGTAGAAAATATTGATGAGATTATTAAATCTAGCGATGGTATAATGGTTGCAAGAGGAGACTTAGGTATTGAGGTACCTTATTATAAAGTTCCTAATATCCAAAAAGAAATTATACAAAAAGCAAACAATGCCTCTAAGCCTGTTATTACTGCAACTCAGATGCTTTTTTCATTAGCCAAAAGCAAAACCGCCACAAGAGCTGAAATTTCAGATGTTGCAAATGCTGTTTTAGATGGAACAGATGCAGTAATGCTAAGTGAAGAAAGCGCCGTTGGTATAGATCCTGCAAACGCTGTTGATATAATGTGCCAAACTATAATAGAAACAGAAAAACGCTATCCATATAACAAATTTAATGATTTTAATGATTTAGACAATACAGATAAAATCATGCGTTCTTCAGCTCATCTTGCAACAGATCTTAACGCTGATGCTATTTTTTCTTTAACAAGTAGCGGAAAATCTGCTATTAAGATTGCAAGATATCGTCCAAATATAGAAATCATAGCAGTAGGGCATTCTGAAAAAACCTTAAACTCTTTAAGTATAGTTTGGGGAGTTAATCCTGCGATCTTGGTTAACAAAAGTAATGAACTTACAGAATTATTAAAAGACTCTGTAAGATCAAGTGTTGAAAAAGGTTTTATGGATGAAGACAAATGCTATCTTCTAACTGCAGGCTTTCCAACAGGAGTAGAAGGTACTAGCAATCTTATCCGCATTCTCAATAAAGAGCAAATTGCTTATTATCTACAATAAAACATTAAATTCCTTTGAAAATAAGGAATTTAATGTCCTTATAAATTTTTTAAGTCAAAAGTCGATATAAATTAAAGCCTCACACAAAGGAGCAAATATGCAAGTGAATACTTTTTCAAATATCGCTAGCATGGCACAAACACAAGTTAGCAATAAGAAGGCAGATGATGCTAAGGAAAACACAAAAGACAAAAATGTTCAAAGTGCTAATTCTAGCAAGGATGTAGATAAAAATACCCTTGAAAAATTAAATGCACTTGGTGGAAAGGGCATTACACAAATTTACCTAGTTCAGTTTCAACAGCAAACAATGAATGCTGTAATAGGTTCGAGCAATGCCCAAACTGGACTAGATAGTCTTTTAAATGGTGCCAATTTAGATACTGCGAAATCTATACTTACAAATATTGATTTTGCATCCTTAGGCTACAGTGGCAAAAATCCACTTGATATGAATACAGATGAACTTCAACAACTTGTAAGTGAAGATGGTTTTTTTGGAGTGGAAAATACAGCCAATCGCATCGCGGATTTTGTTATTAAAGGCGGTGGCGACGATGTTGAAAAATTGAAAAAAGGTCTTGAAGGTATGAAAAAAGGATTTGAGCAAGCAGAAAAAATGTGGGGTGGAGAACTTCCTCAAATCAGTCAAGATACAATAGATGCGGCACTTAAAAAAGTTAGCGATCGCATTGATGAACTAGGCGGAAAAACTCTAGATCTTCAAGCTTAACTAAAAATGCTTAGAAATTTCTAAGCATTTTTAGTTGTTATTAATATCAAAAGTAAAAAATTCACTCTTAAAATTATTAGGTAAAGTTTTATACTGAGATATCGCAGCTTCATAGTTCTTTACTTCTTGATACAACATACCAAGAGCTGCTTTACTTTCTTTGTTATTTTTATCTGTAAGTTTAGAAAGCTGCAAAAGCGCTATAGCTGAATTTGGATTATTTGCACCTACGGCTGCTACGGCTGCTAAAAATAAAGTTTTAGTATCTTTAGCTCCATAATCATCAATCAAAGAATTGTAAAGCGCATAAGCCTCCTCGTATTGCTGTGCAAAAATATCCAAATAAGCTAAAGTTTGCAAAATACCCTCATCTTTTGCTCCTGAAACATTAATCAACTCTTTAAATTTCTGTCTTTCTAAATTTAAAAGCCCTGCAATATGCATTAAATTAACATAAAATTCCCTAGCTATATTTGGCCCACCAAAAACACTACGATAATCAAGTTTTAAATTTTTAAAATGAATTTGAGCATTTTGAGCATATTCTTTAATATTTAAATTTGAATTTAAAGAATTAAAATACAAAATATTTGCCAAAATATCTTCAGGCAACTCTGAACGCAATTTAGCAATTTTCACATCTACTTGATTATTAAGGTTATTATTTTTAGCAACAATAGCTTCAAAAATCAAACTCAAAGGCGTGTCTTTTTTTGTTTCATCTAAATAAGGAAGCATAGAAATATAATCATTATTAACTAAAAACAACATACTTTTTTGCATATTAGCTTTAAAATTAGAATCAGCAGCTATATTATCAAGAATTTCATTGTAAAGTTTAGTTGTATCAATATCAATTAATTTTGCACAAAACATAGCAAAAGCACCTGCTAAGTAATTTTTAGGATTAAGATGATATGAACTTGAAAAATGCTTATAAGCAAGTTCATAATTTTGCATTTGGGCATAGGTTAAAGCCAAATTATAATGTAAAATACTATGTTCTGGATAATCCTTGATAAGTTTTTGAAATTCTTGGTTAGCAAGGCGTAACTTCTGATTTAATGCATAGTTAATAATATTGGCAATTTTTACATTGGTAGATGAAAGAGCCTTGCTTGTATTAAGATAAACTCCCGCATCAGCACTATCATCAACGAAATCTGTAACATTAGCTTTTTTAATATATAAAGCAGCCTGCTTACTATCAAAAACCTGATAAGGTGCAAAATAAAAAAGCAAATCGAATTGATCTTTTTGTTTTTTTAGCAAATCTTTTGAAAAAGAATTTTGAGCAACTGCTATATTAAAAAGATCCTTATTTAAACGAACTTGAATTTTATAAGTATCTAAAATCTTATATCTATCTTTATCGTTATCATAAGAATTTTGTAAGCGCGCTAACATATCTTGATAATTTCCTGTTTTAATATCAACCAATGTTAAAGCCGCTAAACTTTGATTAAAATCTCTTTCAATTTTCATCGCTGTACTTAAAGCGACTTTAGCTTTAGCATATTCTCCTATTCTAGCGTATAAAAGACCTAAAGATAAACTAGATTCAAAATTGCCTTGAGAATTTAATTGCTGTATAGCCTTGGAATCAAAGTCCATTTTTGCATAAATTTTAGCAGACAAATACTTTGCAACATCAGAATACGGCTCCACATCTGTTCTTTGTAACATTTGTAAAGCCTCAGGGTAATATCCTTTGTAATAATTAATCAAGCTTAAATAATAATCATATAATTTTGATTTTCCTTCTTTTGGAAGATACACTTGAGCTAAATCAATATAATATCTAAATTTTTCCTTATCATTAAGCTTTAAAGCACAAACAGCAGCATTGATAGCAGCTACACTTTGATTTTCTCCATTGGCTATAGCTTTCTTGAAGCTTTCAAAAGCTTCTTGGAATTTATTCTCATTCATTTGAGAAACGCCTAAATTATAATTAGATAAAGATTCGTTATATACGGCAACTTGCTCATAAACTTTTAAAGCCTGTTCAACTTCACCCTTTAAATATAAAGCATTTGCTTTTTGGATCATACCATCAATTCTTTGCATATCATTGTATTTATATGATTCATCAGGCATAACAACAGGTTGTTCTAAAGGCTTAGAAGCTATAATATCTGGTTTAATTTTTCCTTCACTAAAAGTTAAATAAAAAAGTGTAAAAACTAAAATACAAATAATCCCCAAAGATAAACCCACAAGAGACATAAACTTACGATCTTTATACCAAGGCGTAGGCTCTTGACTTTCAACTTCTTCAAAAGTTGATACATCTTCAGGCGCACTTTCTCTTGTAAATTTAAAACCACTATCACTATTTTCTTGAGGTAATTCTTCTGGCAATGATGCAAATTCTTCATCTTCTGGAGCTTGCCCCTCTTGCCCTTTAAATCCCTCTAAACTCTCATCAAGTCTTGGTTGATTTAAGCCATCTTCGGGTTTTTCTAGTATTATATCTTCTTGTTCAGCCATCTATACTCTTTAAAAATATTTTTTCAAAGCATCAGGAATATGAATTTTTCCTTCTTTATCTTGATAATTTTCCATAATCGCTACCAAGGTTCTTCCTACTGCCAAAGATGAGCCATTAAGAGTGTGAACGAGTTCATTTTTTCCTTGTTCATTTTTATAGCGAATTTTAGCACGTCTTGCTTGAAAATCACGACAATTTGAAACCGAGCTGATCTCACGATATTTATTTTGTCCTGGAAGCCACACTTCAAGATCCACAGTTTTTGCTGCACTAAAACCCAAATCTCCAGTGCAAAGCATCAAATGTCTATGCGCTAAACCTAAAGAACTCAGCAAATCACTTGCACACTCAAGCATTTCATTAAACACGCTATCACTTTGCTCAGGTTTAGTAATACTTACAAGCTCTACTTTTTCAAACTGGTGTTGTCTTATAATACCTCTTGTATCACGCCCTGCACTGCCTGCTTCTTTTCTAAAACAAGCGCTATAACAAGTCATTTTTATCGGTAAAGTTTCACTCGCTAAAATTTCTCCACTATAAAGATTGGTTACTGGAATTTCAGAAGTTGAGATCAAATACAAATCCTCATCATCTACCTTATACATATCTTCTTTAAATTTTGGCAACTGACCTGTCCCAAACATAGTAGCACCATTTACCAAAAAAGGCACATTAACAAATTCAAATCCACGACTTCTATTAAAATCTATCATATAATTTACCAAAGCGCGGCTTAATAAAGCTCCTTCGTTTTTAAGCACACAAAAACGACTTTGTGAAATTTTTACCCCACGCACAAAATCAAGCCAATTTAAACTCTCACCTAATTCAAAATGTTCTTTTGGAGTAAAATCAAAGCTAGGTGGATTTAAAACTTTTTTAAGCTCCACATTTTCATCTTCGTCTTCACCCACAGGCACACACTCATCAGGGATATTTGGGATGGCATGAGCAATTTCTTCAAGCTCATTTTCTAAAGCATTTACTTTAGTGCTTTGCTCATTAATTTTGCTTTTATTTTCGCTTAATTTTGCTTTTAAACTTTCTTTATCTTCGGCTGTAGCAAGCTCTTTACTGAATTTATTTTGAAAAGCTTGAAATTCTTCTAAAGCTGTTTTTTCTTTTTTTAAACTTGCAAAAAGTTCAGCAAGTTTTTTTAAGATATTTTCATCAACTTTTTTATTTTTCAACTTTTTAGCCACTTCATCAAAATTATTTTGCAAATTTTTTAAATCTAGCATTTTCTACTCCTTAAAGTCCGATTTTTTCATAAATTTTTTGCATTTTTTCTTGGGCGATTTTTCTTGCTTTAGTCGCACCAAAATCCAAAATTTCTTTCAAATGCGAAGGCTTTTCTAAAAGCTCATTGTATTTTTCTCTTGCTTCTTTAAAATAAGCATTTACAAGCTCGTTTAAATACATTTTAAAATGTCCATAACCCTCACCACCTTTTTCATAGCGTATTTGTAATTCTTTTTGCCCTAATTCATCTAAAAAAAGCTTTGCGATTTTAAAAACATTGCAGATTTTAAAATCTTTTGGATCTTCTAAAGCGGTACTATCGGTTACTATGGAAGAAATTTGTTTTTTTAAGGTTTTTTCACTGCTAAAAATATCTATAGTATTTTGATAAGATTTACTCATTTTTGCTCCATCAGTACCCACAACTACAGCTACTTCTTCATTCACTCTTGCTTCTGGAAGGGTAAAAATTTCTCCCCATTCATTATTAACTTTTAAAGCAATATCACGTGCGATTTCAACATGTTGGATTTGATCTTTTCCCACAGGGACAATTTGCGTATCAAAAAGCAAAATATCTGCTGCCATTAAAACAGGATAAGAAAAAAGTCCGTGTGAAGCACTAAGCCCCTTAGCAACTTTATCCTTATAACTATGCGCACGCTCTAATAAACCCATAGGAGTAAATTGCGATAAAATCCAATAAAGCTCCATAACTTCCTTAACATCACTTTGCAACCAAAAAACGCTCTTTTGCGGATCTATACCAAGGCTTAAAAAAGCCGCAGCAGCTTTTAAGGAATTTTGTTTAAGTTTTTCTCCATCTTGAGAAGAAGTCATGGCATGATAATTAGCAATAAACATAAACATTTGGCTTTTTTCTTGTGCATCTACCATTTGCTTAATCGCACCAAAATAATTACCTATATGCAAATCGCCACTTGGCTGAAGGCCTGTTAATACTCTCATTTTACCACCTTTTTAATCTCGCTTAAAAGCTCATCTATATTTTTATTTTCTATATTTAAAATAAAATTTGCCTTTAGTTCATACTTGCTTAAACGCTCATTATATAATTTTTTTGCTTTAATTTCATCATAAAATAAAGGTCTTTTAGAAATTTCATCTTTGTCTAAACGCTTTTTTAAATATTCAAAACTTGCTTTTAAATAAATACAAAAACCTACTTTTTCTAAATTTGAAACATTAACAAAACCCCCGCCTGTAGCAATACAAGTTTTCTCACAAGAACTAAAAAAATCAGCCATTTTTTGCTCTTGTTCTCTAAAAAAAATCTCGCCTTTTTGTGCGAAAATTTCACTGATTTTTTGATTAAATTTTTGTTCTATTAAAAAATCACTATCTAAAAAAACAAGATCTAAATCCTTAGCCAAAGCTCTTGCTAAAGTGCTTTTTCCAGAACCCATAAATCCTATAAAAACGATATTTTTAGCTTTCATCATTTTCTTTACTGCCCTTTTTACGCGAAGCAATCACTAAAGGCACACCTTCGAAATTAAATTCTTTTCTGATTTGATTTTGTAAATAACGCTTATAGCTAAAATGCAAGGCCTTAGGACGATTCATAATAAGTGCAATTTTTGGCGGTGCTAAGTCATATTGTACTGCATAATAAATTTTAACCAATTTCCCATAATCATGCGGCAAAGGATGTGCTCTTGTGGCATTTTCTATCAAAGTATTAAGCTTAGAAGTTTGGATTTTTTGAGTGAAATTTTCAAAAATTTGCAAAATTTTATCGAGTAAAACATGCACCCTTTTTCCACTTAAAGCTGATACACTAATCACAGGTGCGTAAGCTAGAAATTTAAAACGATCAAGACGCAATTCTTTTACAGTCTTATCAAAATCCATCTCACTTTTATCCCATTTATTTAAAACAATAATCACACCCAAATAATGCTTAGCCACAAGCCCAGCAATGCGTTCATCAAGCTCGTTAAAGCCCTCATGCGCATCTAAAACCAAAAGTGCTATTTGAGAATGAGATAAAATTTTTTCCGTGCGATTTAGGGCAAAGCGTTCGAGTCCTTGAATTTTACCCCTTTTTCTAATACCTGCAGTATCAACAAATTCTATCACTTTATCTTTATGAACTACACTTTCATTAACAGGATCTATAGTAGTTCCTGCGATAGAACTTACAACACTGCGTTCTTGTTTAACCAAAGCATTTAAAAGACTTGATTTTCCAACATTTACACGCCCTACAATACCCACTCTGATATGATTTTGATCGACTTCTTTAAATTGAAATTCTTTTCCTTCTTCATAATGCTCTAAAAAATCTTCTAAATTTTCTTCTTCATCGGGGATTAAAAACTCTTCATGTAAAAATTTTTCAAGCCATTCATAAAGTTCATCTAAGCCTACATTATGGGTTACTGAAAGATTAAAGATTTCCTTTACGCCAAAATTTGCAAACTCCCAAGCCCTTTCTTCATCTTTTTTATTATCTACTTTATTAATCACTAAGGCTATAGGTTTTCCAAGTTTTTTTAAAGAATAAAAAAACTGTCTATCCTCATCATCAGGCGCTAATTTTCCATCAACTAGATAAAGTATGATATCGCTTTCTTTGGCTACTTTTAAAGTGTTTTTTTTCACATTTTTAAAAAGTTCATCACTTTCATCAAGCCCTCCACTATCAATAAGCATGGCTTTTTTTGAATG
Source organism: Campylobacter sp. BCW_6877 (assembly GCF_001762445.1). Classification (NCBI taxonomy): domain Bacteria; kingdom Pseudomonadati; phylum Campylobacterota; class Epsilonproteobacteria; order Campylobacterales; family Campylobacteraceae; genus Campylobacter; species Campylobacter sp. BCW_6877. Next base: position 42,711 of record NZ_MJWW01000031.1, read on the forward strand.
AATATGAATTTCTGTTTTATTTGTATCTCTAGTTGTACCTGAAATATCACTTGTAATAGCTATTCTTTGTCTTGCCATTCTATTAAAAAGACTTGATTTACCAACATTTGGCTTACCTATAAGTATGATGCTTTGCATTTTTTTCCTAGAAAATTATATTTTTAAAATTATATAAAATTTGGCTTAATATTAAGCAAAAAAAGACTAGAATTAACCCAGATTTTAGTCAAGGAAAAAAAATGCTAAAAGTAATCAAGCATAATTTAGGAATTTATTTCATGATTTTAGCATGTTTGGACTTTGCACTTATGGGAGCTTGTGCAAAAATTCTTAGCAAGGAAATGAGTTCTATAGAAATTATGTTTTTTAGAAATATTATAGGAATTTTTTTCATAGTCTATCTTTTAAAACGATCTAAGGCACATAAAGAAGGGGGACATTTTTGGCTCTTGGTATTTCGTGGAGTAGTAGGCACGCTTTCACTATATATGTTTTTCTATAATGTTTCAAATATTACACTAGGTGGAGCTTTTGCTTTTCAAAAAACTGCTCCTATTTTTATTACTTTAATAGCTTTTGTTGTTTTTAAAGAAAATATTGGCATCAAAGGCTGGATAGGAATTTTAATAGCATTTGGTGGAGTACTTTTAATCGCTCAGCCTTGGGCTCATAATTTAAATCATTCAGGCTTTGATTTAAAAAATTCAGTTATAGGTATCACGAGTGGATTTTTAGCTGCTTTAGCTCTTACAAGTGTAAGAGAACTTAGAAAATCTTACACTACAGAACAAATTGCCTTTTCTTTTATCCTTTTAGGAACCTTAATGCCTTTAATTTCTATGATCAGTGCTGAATTTTTTGAACCACAGCATCTTGATTCTTTACATTTAGATTTCATTCTAGCACCTTTTGTGATGCCAAGTCTTACAGCTTGGCTTATCATTGCCATTATGGGAACTTTAGGCACCATTTATCAAATTCATGTCACTAAAGCTTATGGTATCGCTAAACAAGCAGGAGTAGTTGCTGGAGTTAGTTATCTTGATGTGGTATTTAGTATGATAGTTGGGATAATTTTAGGAGATAATTTACCAAGTACTATGGTTTTTTTAGGTATAATAGGCATTATTTTTGGTGGATTAATTTTAGTTAAGAACAAAGGAAAAAAATGAAAAAAATGATACTCATTGCTGGTCCTTGTGTGATAGAAAGCAAAGATTTGATTTTTAAAGTTGCCGAACAATTAAAAAATTTTAATGAAAACCCAAATATAGAATTTTATTTCAAATCAAGTTTTGATAAGGCCAATCGCACAAGTATTAATTCTTTTAGAGGTCCTGGTCTTGAAGAAGGATTAAAAATTTTACAAAGCGTAAAAGATGAATTTGGCATGAAAATCTTAACCGATATACACGAAAGCAATCAAGCAAACCCTGTAAGTGAAGTAGCTGATGTCTTGCAAATTCCTGCTTTTTTATGTCGTCAAACCGATTTACTTGTAGCCGCAGCAAAAACTAAGGCAAAAGTTAATATCAAAAAAGGACAATTTTTAAACCCAAGCGATATCAAATACAGCGTTAAAAAAGTTCTACAAACCCGTGGTATAGAAGATGAAGGCTATGAAGCTGCTCAAAAAAATGGTGTTTTTGTAGCTGAAAGAGGAGCTAGCTTTGGCTATGGAAATCTAGTAGTAGATATGCGTTCTTTAGTTATCATGCGTGAATTTGCTCCAGTTATTTTTGATGCTACCCATAGTGTACAAATGCCAGGGGCTGCAGGTGGAAGTAGCGGAGGGAAAAGCGAATTTGTAGAACCTTTAGCAAGAGCGGCAGCAGCCGTAGGCATAGATGGCTTTTTCTTTGAAACACATATTAATCCTTGCGAGGCTTTATGCGATGGACCTAATATGCTTAATCTTACACGCCTTAAAAATTGCGTTAATACATTACTAGAAATACAAAATATCATAAAGGAAAACAAATGAACATTATTGAAGGAAAATTAAATTTAGACTCAAATACAAAAATTGCTATCATTAATGCAAGATTTAATCATATCATCACAGATCGCCTTGTAGAAGGAGCAAAAGATGCTTTTTTAAGACACGGAGGCAAAGAGGAAAATCTAAGCCTTATACTTGTTCCTGGTGCTTTTGAACTTCCGTATGCGTTAAAAAAAGCTATAGAAAGCAAAAAATTTGATGCAATTTGTTGCGTAGGCGCAGTAATTCGTGGCTCAACTCCGCATTTTGACTATGTTTCAGCAGAAACCACCAAAGGCATAGCCAATGTGAGTTTAAATCATAATATCCCTGTAAGCTTTGGTGTTTTAACTACAGATACAATAGAACAAGCCATAGAAAGAGCTGGAAGCAAAGCAGGCAATAAAGGCTTTGAAGCTATGACAACTGTAATCGAGATGTTAAATTTAAGCAAGGAGCTTTAATGGCAACGCGTCATCAAGTTCGCCAAAGCGTCATCTCCTTACTTTATGCTTTTGAATTAAATTCTCAAAACAACGTTTTTGTAGATGAAATTTTAGATGAAAAAAAAATACGCAATGAACAAAAAAATTTTACTTTAAATTTATATCATGGAATTTTAGATAATTTAAACAATATTGATGAAACCTTAAATTCATTTCTAAATGATAATCAAATTACAGCTTTAGGACATGTAGAAAGAGCTATACTAAGACTTGGAGCTTATGAGTTACTTTTTACCGATACTCCTAGTGCTATTGTCATCAATGAGGCTATAGAACTTGCTAAAGAACTTGCTAATGACAATTCTCCAAAATTTATAAATGGAGTTTTAGATGCCTTAATAAAGGCTAAAAAATGAAGCTTTGTGTCGCACTTGATCTTTCTACAAAAGAAGAATGCTTACAACTTGCTAAAGAATTAAAAAATTTAGACATATGGTTAAAAGTAGGTTTAAGAGCATATTTAAGAGATGGTTTTAAATTCATAGAAGAACTTAAAAAAGTTGATGATTTTAAAATATTTCTTGATCTTAAAATTCATGATATTCCCAACACTATGGCAGATGCTTGCGAAGAAATATCAAAACTTGGTGTTGATATGATCAATATCCACGCAAGTGCTGGAAAAATAGCCATGCAAGAAGTTATGACACGGCTTAGCAAATTTTCAAAAAGACCATTAGTTTTAGCAGTTTCTGCTCTTACGAGTTTTAATGAAGAAAATTTCTTTAGTATTTATAGACAAAAAATCGAAGAAGCTGTAATTAATTTTTCAAAAATATCCTATGAAAATGGACTTGATGGTATGGTATGCTCTGTTTTTGAAAGTAAAATCATCAAAGAACACACCCAAAGAAATTTCTTAACTCTCACTCCAGGAATTCGTCCATTTGGAGAGAAAAATGATGATCAAAAACGCGTCGCTAATTTAACAATGGCTAGAGAAAATTTAAGCGATTTTATAGTAGTTGGACGCCCTATTTATAAAGATAATAACCCTAGAAAAATTTGTGAAAAAATTCTACAAGAAATTTAATAATCATTATCCTTGTTATATTTTAATAATAAAAATTTTTAATAAGGAAAAATTATGATTATAACTCCTGAGAATTTATATAAAAAAAGAAGAGATTTTTTAAAACTTGGAGCAGGTGCTTTAATAAGTTCAAGCGTGCTTGCTTCTAAATTATCTGCTTTAAATTTCACAAGCGATACTAATCCAAACAAACTTGAAATCAGCGATGAAGAACTGGCTACAAATTATGTCAATTTTTATGAATTTTCAACAGATAAAAAAAAGGCTGTATCATTGGCACAAAATTTCAATACTCAAAATTGGAAAATCGATATCAGTGGAGAAATAGAAAAACCTTTAACTTTAAGCATGGAGGATATTTTAAAATTCCCTCTAGAAGAAAGAATTTATCGTTTTCGCTGTGTTGAAACTTGGTCTATGGTGGTACCTTGGGTAGGCTTTGAATTGCGTCGTTTGATTGAAATGGCAAAGCCTACAAGCGAAGCAAAATTTGTTAAATTTACCACTCTTTTAGATAAGAGCCAATTTCCCGATCAAGACGCTTTATTTCCAACTATAGACTATCCTTATGTAGAAGGACTTCGCGTGGATGAAGCTATGCATCCTCTTACCTTGCTTGCAGTAGGAATGTATAAAAAAGCCTTAAAGCCTCAAAATGGCGCTCCAATACGCCTTGTTGTCCCTTGGAAATATGGCTTTAAAAGTATTAAATCCATAGTTAAAATAGAATTTACCAAAGAACAGCCTAAATCCACTTGGGAAAGTTACGCTCCAAACGAATATGGTTTTTATGCCAATGTCAATCCTAATGTCTCTCATCCTAGATGGTCTCAAGCTAACGAGAGGGCTTTAGGAGACTTCTTTACCAAACCTACTTTAATGTTTAATGGCTATGAAAAAGAAGTGGCAAGTTTATATAAAAACATGGACTTGAAAGTGAATTTTTAATGCAGACAAAATACTTTAAATTTCTTGCTTATTTTAGCTTTATCATAAGTTTAATATATGGCTTTTATCATATCATAAAAGCCTTTGATTTTGTAAAAGAAGCCTATATTTACACCGGAATATTTGCTTTAATCTTTTTAAATTTAAGTCTTTTATTTTCTTTACTTAAATTTAAAAAAACAAAAAATTATCCTAAAATTTTAGGTATTTTTGCAGTTTTTTGGGCGATTTTGCACTTTTTAAATTATTTTATTTTTGATAGAAATGCTCAAATTTCAAGGCTTTTCGATGATATTTCACATCGTTTATTAGAAGCAAGTGGATTTATCGCATTTTTAATCATATTTTTAATGCTTTTAAGTTCTTTTAAAATCTTTAAAAAACTTAGTAAAATCAGAAAACTAGGATATTTATGCTTAGTTTTGGCAAGTTATCATTATTTTTTAACCCCAAAAGTTCCTATGTTTTGGGAATGGAGTGCTTTAATTATAGCTTTGTTTTATTTTATAGTTCGCTATACAAAAACATTAAAAAAGTTAAAATCCAACAATCTTACTTTTATCAAAACTTGAATTTAATTCTTTTTGTATGCTTTCTATAAAATCTTGCATTTTAAAAACCCCATCTTGTGATACAGCTACTTTCAAAGCTGTATTCTTTACTACCATTAAAATTTGTGCTCCACTTAATTCATAATTTGATAAAATATTTATATCAAAATCTTTTTCGAATAATGCTTTTTTAGGTAGAAATTTTTCCCAAATTTTAAGCCTATCTTTAAAATCAGGTTTTTTAAATTCTATCTTATAATCAAATCTTCTTGAAAATGCACTATCTAAACTTTCTAAAAAATTTGTCGTAGCGATAATCACACCACTAAAACGCTCAATTTGCTCTAAGAATATATTTTGCATTTGATTATGCATTTTATCGCTACCACTACTTCCATCTACACGCGTACTTAAAAACTGATCGGCTTCATTGAGAAGTAAAATAGGACTTTGTTTACAAGTTTGCACGATATTTTTATAAGTATCAAAAATTTTTCTTACATTTTGCTCACTCTCTCCAACCCATTTGCTCAAAATTTTAGAACAGTCAAAACTAAGAACAGATTTTTTCATTGATTTAGCCATAGCTAAAGCTGACATAGTTTTTCCAGTACCAGCAGGACCATAAAAAATAATTTTAGCTTCTATATTTTTATTACTCTTTATACCCCAAGAATGAAGTCTTTCTAGGACTTTTTTATCTTGTTGTTTTAAAATATTTTCTAAAAGCTCTTTTGTATTTTCAGGCATAATAATATCATTGATGTCAGTGCTTGGTTCTATAAGCTCGAAAATATCTTGATCTTTTAAAACACTTTCAATTTTGATTTTTTTACTTTGTTTTGGTTCAAAATTTATAATTCTTTGTAAAATTTCATCGATAATAAAAAAACTTTTAGAAATATCTCCAAAAGCATTTAAATATTCATCATACTCGATTAAGTTTAAAAGAGGAGCATTTTCTTGTAATAGTTTTTTATTTTTATGCCTTTCTAAATCATTTTCACTGATTAAAGAAAGTAAAGAATTCATTTCTCTAGAAATCGAACTTTCATTACTTAAGGCGTATTCTTCTTTTAAAAGTGCTAGAAAAATAATTTGTTCTTTATGTTCAAGATTGTATTCTTTAAAAATATCAGCTAATACATTATAAAATTTACTTTTTTTTAGTCTTTCTTTGATATGTTTTTCATAAAGTTTAATTTGGTTTTTTATTTCACTATTATAAGCACTTTTTTGTATAAAACTTAATCTTTCGTATAATTGAATACGCACAAATTCATCTTTTAAATATTCTAAATAATCTGCATAAGCCTCTTGTTTCTCAAAGTTTAAACGAGGTTTTGCTTCTAAAAATTCTAAAAAATATTCACTTAGACTAAGCTCACTTTGCAATAAGGCAAGAGTTAATGTTTGAGTTTTATTATTTTCTAAACTTTTAAAAAAACTCGAATTTTGATTTACAAAACCTCTTTCGATAAGTTTTTTTAAATCCTCCAAAGCATCAAGATAAAGATACTTATCATTTCCAAAAATTGTCGATAATAAAGTAAAGGCATTGATAGAAGAAATAGAAACGACATAATTTCTACAGAGCTCTCTAAGAATCAAAGCCTCATTTTTAGCACACTTAAGCTCTTTATAAATTTGAGTATCTTCTATATTTTTCAAACTTAAAAAATTTTTTAATTTTTCCATTATTTTTTAAATTCCTTAAGCTCATCTTCGTTAAATTCTACGCAAATATTTTCATCTAAAAAATGACCTTCAAAAGGTAGATAACAAATTTTTAGTTTTCCATTATTAAGCAAAAAATTATTATTAAATTGTAAATTTTGCAGATCTTCAAAACACTCATCACATGTATTTTTAAGCCTCTCATGTAAAAGATTTTGAAATTTTTGATTTTCAGTATTATACAAATCATTTAGTTTTACAAACGTGTGAGTATTAATATCATAAACAAAATTATTTAACTCTAAAATAGCACGACTCATACCATCTTCATAAAAATAATACCATTCTTCAAAACTAATTTTTCCATCTTGTAAAAAAATAGGTTTTTGGCGAATTTGTTCAAAGCTAAATACACCCTTATGGACAGGATGAAATTCTTTAAAATCATCATTAAAACCTATAAAATCAAGACTATGCTTTATACGAATGCCATCTTGCGTTTCAACAAGTTCTAAAGTAGTCGTTCCTAAATTTTTTCCTTGAAAATTTTTATTATCATATGTAAGCATTTTAGAAGAATTGATTTTATATTTTTTACGCTCATCCTGCCAAAAATCATTTGTCTTAACGAGCGGAATCTCTAAATTTCCATTTATATCATCAACAATTAAAAAACTAGAACTTGTTTGATTTTTATCCCTGTCAAAAAGTGGAGTCATAGGTGCATTATCATAAACTATGGCAAAAATTTCTTTATCCTGCAAATGATAAAAATACAATTCACCTTTATAAACTTGTGCTAAAGCTAGATTGACAAAGCAAAATACCAGTAAAAAAAATTTCAAACTCTATCCTTCAATTTTGAATATGCGTTAAGATAATTTTAGTATGTGAAATTTTATCAAAAAAACTTACTTTATTATCACAAACTTGATAAAAAATTTCATAATTTTTTGCTTTTAAATTTTGTTCAAAACCACAATCAGTTTTTTCTAAATTTCTACCCTGCCATAAAGCATTTGCCTTTAAAACATCACTTAAAATATCATCATAATATACATTTTTAAAAAATTTTTGATTAAACACTTTTTTATCATAACACACTGCATTGATGCAAATTTTATCCTTGATTTTGAGTTCAAAAAAAGCTTGCCCTAGTTTATAAACTTCTAAATTTAAAGCATTATTTTCTTTTTTTAAAAAAGCTGCATCATTGATTTTTATCATAGGAGAAGCAATCAAAACCATCAAGCTTTGACTTGAAAAATTTTGATTTTTCACACTACAAGCACAAAGAAAAAAAATAAAACACAGAGCTAAACAATGTTTCAAATTTGACCTTATTTGAGATTTTTAAAACTGATATTTAACTCTAAATCAAGCTCTTTTACAAGCTTCATCACAGCTTGTAAATCATCGATTTGTTTTGCTACAACACGAATTTCTTCACCACGAATCGAAGAGTTAACTTTAAGCTTGCTATCTTTAATAGCTTTATTGATTTTTTTAGCATTTTCACTATCAATAGCATCGTTTGCTTTCAAATTTAAACGAAACATTGCTCCACTTTCACGAGAAAGCTCTTTAATAGCATTAGGATTAATTCCTCTTTTGATAAGTTTAGAAATCACTATATCTTTTAAAACATCAAGTTTTCCTTCACTAGAAGAACTGAGTTTAAAAATACTCTCTTTTTCGTTTAAATCAATCTCACACTTAATTCCTTTTAAGTCATAACGACTATCAAGTTCTTTTTTAGCTTGTTCAAAAGCATTTTTTAACTCTTGCTTATCTAAAGCTGCTGAAATATCAAAACTATGTTCACTTGCCATTTTCTATCCATTCTTTTAAATTATTATAAACTATATCCATTAAAGCATTTAAAGCTTCCTTACTCGCCCATGCAACATGAGGAGTGATAATAAGATTTTCTTTATTTTTAATGCTTAAAAGCGGATGATTTTTCATCATAGGTTCAATTTCTAAAACATCAAGTCCTACACGAATATTTTTTTCATCTATGATTTTAGCTAAATCATTTTCATTGATAATCCCACCTCTTCCTACATTAATCAAAATCGCATTATCTTTTAAAAGCTTTAATTCTTCAAAGGTGAGTAAATTTTTAGTTTTTTCACTTAGAGGTGCGTGAATACTTATAATATCGCAAGTTTTTAATAAATCTTTTAATTCCAAATGTACAAAATCTGCGTTTTTATTAGCTCCACTCGTAGAATAATAATAAATTTCAGCTCCAAAAGCCTTTGAAATTTTTGCCACTTCTTTACCTATAGCTCCTAAGCCTATAATACCATGTTTTTTACCGCTTAAGGTATTTAAAATTCTGCTATAATCTGTAAAAATAGGACTTTCACACCATTTACCCTCTTTACTCCATTTGTCATAATAAAGCACTTGATTTAAAAAAGCAAACATAAACGCAAAAGTATGTTGCACAACGCTCATAGTAGAATACCCAGCAGCATTTTTTACAATAATACCTTTTTCTTTAGCATACTCAATATCGATATTATTAACCCCTGTGGCAGTTTCTAAAATGAGTTTTAAATTTTTACAAGCATCAATCACATCTTTATCAATTACAACCTTGTTTGTCATGGCAACATTAGCATCTTTTAAACGCTCTATAGTTTGCTCTTTATTTGTTGTAGTATAAATTTGTAAAGAACCAAATTTTTCAAAAACACTTAAATCATAATCCCCTAAAGTTGCCGCATCTAAACAAACAATTTTCATTTCTAATCCTTTATAATATGTCCTACAAATTTAGAATAATTATCAAGCACAAGACCACCTTTTCTAAATCCTAAGCCACACCCTTCATAGGCAAAGAAAACACCTGCTTGATAGTATTCGTTTTCACATGAATTAAACTCTACATATTCTTGATAAATAGCCTTATTATTCCCATAAGGACCTACATTTTCATGCAAAGTTTTTCCATCTTTAATTATACTTATATTTGCGCCTTCTCTACCAAAAACAGGTTTTTTAACATAATTTTTACCCTCTAAAGGAGTATCTTTTGTTTCTAAAAGTAATGGATGATTTGGATAAAGCTCCCATAAAATTTTTAAAATTCCCTTAGATTGAAATAAAAGCGTATAAGCAGGATTTAAAATAATCGCTCTTTGATTACGCATAATCTGAGTTAAAAGCATAGCAAGTTCACCCTCTTCTATAGCTATATCTTCCCAAGGAATAAGCTTAAACCAATACTCATAATTTTCACCCTCTTTAAAAATTCCTTCTTCACTAAATTCTACCTCATCTACAAAGGAAAAATTAGTTTGAAAACCTGCTTCATTGGCTATATGGGAAAGTAATTTTGTAGTGATTTCTTCTTCTTTGCTTCCTGCAACACTTGAAAAAAGAATTTTCCACCCTTGGTAATGCTCTTCAAACTCTTCAACACTTTCATCAAGGGTAATAAGTCTTTTAAAATTATCCATCAAACTTTCATAAATGCTATTAAATTGTGCGCTTTCATCCATTCCATTTTGTTTTAAAAGTGCCCATTGTAAAATCGCACTTTCAAAAAGAGCAGTAGGGGTATCAGCATTAAATTCTATAAGTTTTATAGGCTTACCATCAAGCCCACCCGCTAAATCAAAACGCCCATATAAATGCCAATGAACCTCATTTTCCCAACTCATTTTAATCGCATCAATAAGATTAAAAGGGATTCCAAGCTCATCAAAACGATCATTGTCAATCACTTCTTGCGCTGCAGCAATAAACATATCATAAAGCTCATTTACCGCTTCATAATAAGCATTAGCTTCACTTTCCTTAACACAAACTAACTTATTGCTAATATAATCACTTCCATCTTCATCTGTATGCCAAGAAAAACCTATATTTTCTAAATAATCTTTTTGAAGTTTGTCTACTTGTAATAATTGCATTATTTATCCTTAAGAACCAAAAGAAGAACTAGAACTTGTGGCTTTAGAGCCTCCACTAAAAAAACCTGATTTTTTAGCACTTGAAGCGGAGCTTGTTGTACCTGCTTTATTAAAACTATTAACACTCCTTTGATAAGCACTTTGATTTGAAAAAGCACCGCGTTGTTGGTTGGCAAAATTTTGATTATTGAAAAGTTTTGAACCTATCCAACTTCCCAAAATAGCGCCTGCAGCACTTGCGAGTAAAGTTTCTCCCAAACTCAATCCTCCACTACTGATTTGTCCATTGTCTTTAGTTAAATTTGAAGTTCCATTATCAATTTTAGCTGCTTCTTCTTTAATCAAAGCATCCATTTCTTCTTTGGATAAAATTCTTTCTGTACCATTAAGATCTTTTAAAACTACCCTTGTTTCATCACTTGGATATTGATCTTTGATTTTATACTGCCCTGGAGCTGTTTCTTCGATAATTACAAAAGCTCCTTGAACATTAGCTGCTTGATTTAAAGTATCTGCATTGTCATTATTACTTCCACAACCTGCTAAAGCACCTCCAGCAACAGCTGCTAAACCACCTATCATACCAATTTGAATGATTTTTTTGATTTTTTTCATAAGTTTATCCTAAAAACAGAAAATTTAAATTAGAAATTTTAACAAAAAATAATAAATACTTTTTAATACCGAATGAAGATTTGTAGGTATAAAAAAAGCCCTTTCGGGCTTTTGGGTTAGAGTCTTGACTCGTAGCGTCTAAGCATATAAAGTCTTTTAAGCATTTTTTTGCGTGCTGAAATTTTTTGTTTTTTGCGAATTTCAGTCATAGGCTCGAAAAATCTTCTTGCTCTTACTTCAGTTACAACTAGATTTCTATCTACTTGCTTTTTGAATTTACGATACGCTTCATCAAAAGACTCGTTAGGATGCACCTTGATTCCTGGCACAGTCCTCACCACCTTTCTGTGTAAATTTTTGTTGTGAAATATAATTATAAAACACTTCTTATTAATTCTAACTTAGAAAGCATTTAAAAATTGTTTTAGTTTTTATCGGCTATAATCCTTAGTTACAAAGTGCTAAAAATTATAATTAAGGTCTAAAAATGCAAGGACACATTACAAACTATACAAAAAAACGATATTTTATATATTTAATTGCAAGTATTGTCATATTTGCTCTACCTTTCATAAGAATTAATGAAAATCATTTTTTTCTTTTAAGTTTTGATCACTCTAAATTAAACCTATTTTTTATTTCTTTCTCAACACAAGAATTTTATCTTATGCCTTTTGTTCTTATATTTCTTTTTTTATTTATTTTTTTTATTACAACTTTAGGCGGAAGAATTTGGTGTGCTTGGAGTTGTCCACAAACGATTTTTAGAGTTATATATAGGGATATTATACAAACTAAATTTCTTAAAATTCGCAAAAATATTAATAATAAACAAAAAGAATATGAGGGACAATATTTTAAAAAATTTCTTGGAGTAATAATTTTTTATTTTATATCTTTAGTTGCTATTAGTAATTTACTTTGGTACTTTATTCCTCCTGAAGATTTTTTCAATTATATTCAAAATCCTGGTGAGCATCTACTTTTACTTGGAATTTTATTTTGCGCTAGCTTACTTTTTACTTTAGATATTACCTATTTACAAGAAAAGTTTTGTGTTTATGTCTGCCCTTATGCAAGAATACAATCTGTAATGTTTGATCATGATACAATGCAAGTGATCTACGATGAAAAACGCGGAGGTTTGATTTATGATGGACACACCAAACTTCATAAAAAACCGCCTGAAGGAGAATGCATAGGTTGTGAAGCCTGTGTTAGCATCTGTCCAACTCATATTGACATACGCAAAGGAATGCAACTTGAATGTATTAATTGTCTTGAATGTGCCGATGCTTGTTCTAAGGTACAAAGCAAATTTAATCGTCCAAGTTTGATCAATTGGACAAGTGCAAAAGCTATTGAAACGCGTTCTAAGGTTCATTATTTAAGATTTAGAACGATAGCATATTTTGTAGTTCTTTTAATTGCTTTACTGGCTTTAATCATCATGGGAAGCAAAAAAGAAAGCATGCTTTTAAATATCAATCGTAGTAGTGAATTATATAATATTTCAAATGTTAAAGGCAAATTAGTCATTTCAAATGCTTATACCTTTTTGTTTCAAAATACAGATTCTAAACCTCATGAATATTATTTTACAGCAAATTTAGAAGGAATAAATGATGGAATTGAAATCATAAGACCAAACAAACCTTTTAAATTAAAAGCGGGAGAGCAAGTTAAAAAAATAGTTGTTATCAAAGCTACAAAAAATTTAGTAAACAACGATAAAAAAGATGTAATCTTTCCTTTACATATAAAAGCTTATGCAAAAGATAATGAAAAAATTTCGGTTTTTAGAAAAAGTATATTTGTATACCCCAAAAACACTCTTACAAAGGATAAAAAATGAACTCAAATAGAACACCATCACAAAAAGTTTTAGCTAGACAAGAGAAAATCAAAGCAGTGGCCTTAGAGCTTTTTTTAACAAAAGGTTACCAAGAAACAAGTTTGAGTGATATTATTAAATTATCCGGAGGATCTTATTCTAATATTTATAATAGTTTTAAAAGCAAAGAAGGATTATTCTTTGAAATTTTAGATGACATATGTAAAAAACATTTTCATCTTATTTATTCCAAAACACAAGAAATTGAAAATGGTACTTTAAAAGAAATTTTAACTTCTTTTGGTTTAACTTTTATAGAAATTTTTAATCAACCAGAAGCTGTAGCTTTTGGTAAAATTGTTTATTCTCAAGTTTATGATAAAGATAGACACCTTGCTAATTGGATAGAAAACAATCAACAAAATTTTTCCTATAACATACTTATGGATTTTTTTAAGCAACAAAATAATTCTTATATGAAAAAAAATGCAGAAAAACTTGCTGTTCTTTTTTGTACTATGTTAAAAGAACCTTATCATCATCTTAATGTTTTAATTAATGCTCCTGTGAAAAATAAAAAAGAACAAAAAGAACATGTTGAATTTGTTGTAAACGTTTTTCTAAATGGGATCAATGGTTCCAAAGCTTAAAAAATAATTTTATTAACCAAAATTAAGATATAATTAGCCAAAAATTTTTGTAATAAATATTACAATTTTTAATTTAATTTTTCAAGGCAAAACCATGAAATTATTTCAAAACAATATTATTTTAGCTTTAAGTGTTGTGCTTTTACTCACTGCTTGTAGCAAAGAAGAAGCACCAAAAATACAAATGCCGCCTCAACCTGTAACAACAATGAGTGCTAAATCTGAAGATTTGCCACTTAGTTTTACTTATCCTGCTAAACTTGTCAGTGATTATGATGTTATTATAAAACCTCAAGTTAGTGGCGTAATAGTAAATAAACTTTTTAAGGCTGGAGATAAGGTAAAAAAAGGACAAACATTATTTATTGTAGAGCAAGATAAATTTAAAGCTAGCGTTGATTCAGCTTACGGACAAGCTTTAATGGCTAAGGCAACTTTTGAAAACGCGAGCAAGGATTTTAATCGTTCCAAGGCTCTTTTTAGCAAAAATGCAATCTCTCAAAAAGAATACGACTCTTCTCTTGCTACATTTAATAATGCAAAAGCTAGTCTAACAACTGCTAGAGCACAACTTGCAAATGCAAGAATTGATCTAGATCATACCGAAATAAAAGCTCCTTTTGATGGTACTATAGGAGATGCTTTAGTTAATATAGGGGATTATGTAAGTGCTTCAACAACTGAACTAGTTAGAGTTACAAATTTAAATCCTATTTACGCAGATTTCTTTATTTCAGATACAGATAAACTAAATTTAGTCCACAATACTCAAAGCGGAAAATGGGATTTAGACAGCATTCATGCAAATTTAAATCTTAATGGAGAAACCGTTCAAGGCAAACTTTATTTTATTGATTCCGTTATAGATGCTAATAGTGGAACAGTAAAAGCTAAAGCTGTATTTGATAACAACAACTCAACACTTTTACCGGGTGCTTTTGCAACAATTACTTCAGAAGGTTTTATACAAAAAAATGGCTTTAAAGTGCCTCAAATAGCTATTAAACAAGATCAAAATGATGTTTATGTTCTTCTTGTTAAAAATGGAAAAGTAGAAAAATCTTCTGTACATATAAGCTACCAAAACAATGAATACGCTATCATTGACAAAGGATTACAAAATGGCGATAAAATCATTTTAGATAACTTTAAAAAAATTCAAGTTGGTAGCGAAGTTAAAGAAATTGGAGCACAATAATGTTTTCTAAATTTTTTATCGAAAGACCTGTTTTTGCTTCAGTTGTTGCAATTATCATTTCTTTAGCTGGAGTCATCGGTCTTACAAATTTACCTATAGAACAATATCCTTCTTTAACTCCTCCTACAGTTAAGGTAAGCGCAACTTACACAGGAGCTGATGCACAAACCATTGCTTCAACAGTTGCAAGTCCTATCGAAGATGCAATCAATGGTGCAGATAATATGATTTATATGGATTCAACTTCAAGTTCTTCAGGAACTATGAGTTTGACTGTTTATTTTGATATCGGCACAGATCCCGATCAAGCCACTATAGATGTTAATAATAGAATTTCAGCTGCAACTGCAAAAATGCCAGATGCAGTTAAAAAACTTGGAGTAACTGTTAGAAAAACTTCTTCAGCAACACTTGCTGCAATTTCTATGTATTCAAATGATGGTTCAATGAGTGCGGTGGATGTATACAACTACATCGCTTTAAATGTTTTAGATGAGTTAAAAAGGGTTCCGGGAGTTGGGGATGCAAACGCTATAGGAAATCGTAATTATTCTTTAAGAATTTGGCTAAAACCTGATTTATTAAATAAATTTGGAATCACAGCTACTGATGTAATTTCTGCGGTTAATGACCAAAATGCTCAATACGCAACTGGTAAAATTGGCGAAGAGCCCGTAACTCAAAAATCCCCTTATGTTTATTCAATCACTATGCAAGGAAGACTACAAAATCCTAGCGAATTTGAAAATATTATTTTAAGAACAAATGATGATGGATCATTTTTAAGACTTAAAGATATAGCTGATGTAGAAATAGGATCACAGCAATACAGCTCACAAGGACGATTAAATGGCAATGATGCAGTTCCGATTATAATCAATCTTCAATCAGGGGCAAACGCATTGCATACAGCAGAACTTGTCCAGGCTAAAATGCAAGAACTTTCAAAAAATTTCCCAAAAGGTTTAACATATAAAATTCCTTACGACACAACAAAATTTGTGATAGAATCAATCAAAGAAGTAATTAAAACTTTTGTTGAAGCTCTAATTTTAGTTATCATTGTTATGTATATGTTCTTAAAGAATTTCCGTGCAACGCTTATTCCTATGATAGCAGTACCTGTTTCATTATTAGGAACTTTTGCTGGACTTTATGTTTTAGGCTTTAGTATTAACTTGCTTACGCTTTTTGCCTTGATTTTAGCTATAGGGATTGTTGTAGATGATGCGATTATAGTTGTGGAAAATATCGATAGGATTTTACACGAAAATGAACAAATAAGCGTAAAAGATGCTGCTATCCAAGCGATGCAAGAAGTTAGCTCTCCGGTTATTTCAATTGTTCTTGTACTTTGTGCTGTTTTTATACCCGTTTCTTTTATATCAGGTTTTGTTGGAGAAATTCAAAGACAATTTGCCCTTACCTTAGCAATATCTGTAGCCATATCAGGTTTTGTTGCTCTTACTTTAACACCTTCTTTATGTGCACTCTTTTTACGACGTAATGAAGGAGAGCCATTTAAATTTGTAAAGAAATTTAATGATTTTTTTGATTGGAGTACTTCTGTATTTAGCACAGGAGTAGCATATATTTTAAAAAGAACCATTCGCTTTGTTTTAATTTTTTGTATTATGCTTGGGGCAATTTTTTATCTTTATAAAGCTGTACCAAGCTCTTTAGTTCCTGAAGAAGATCAAGGTTTGATGATTGGCATTATTAATCTTCCTTCGGCTTCAGCACTTCATAGAACAATCTCAGAAGTTGATCATATAAGTCAAGAAGTTTTAAAAACCAATGGAATTAAAGATGCAATGGCTATGATAGGATTTGATCTTTTTACAAGCTCATTAAAAGAAAACGCTGCTGCAATGTTTATAGGCTTGCAAGATTGGAAAGATAGAAATGTGAGTGCTGATGAAATCGCCATGGAACTTAATAAAAAATTTGCTTTTGATCGCAACGCTTCAAGTATATTTATAGGCCTACCTCCTATACCTGGATTAAGCATCACAGGTGGTTTTGAAATGTATGTTCAAAACAAAAGTGGAAAAAGTTATGATGAAATACAAAAAGATGTAAATAAACTTGTTGCTGTAGCCAACCAAAGAAAAGAACTATCAAGAGTAAGAACAACCCTTGATACAACTTTCCCTCAATACAAGCTTATAATTGATAGAGATAAATTAAAACACTACAATCTTAACATGCAAGATGTTTTTAACACAATGAATGCAACTATAGGCACTTATTATGTTAATGATTTTTCTATGTTAGGCAAAAACTTCCAAGTAAATATCCGTGCAAAAGGTGATTTTAGAAATACACAAGATGCATTAAAAAATATTTTTGTAAGATCAAACGATGGAAAAATGATACCACTTGATTCTTTCTTAACTTTACAAAGAAGTTCAGGGCCTGATGATGTAAAACGATTCAACCTTTTCCCAGCGGCACAAGTTCAAGGTCAACCCGCACCAGGTTATACTTCAGGTCAAGCTATAGAAGCGATTGCTCAAGTAGCAAAAGAAACCTTAGGGGATGATTATTCCATAGCTTGGAGTGGATCAGCCTATCAAGAAGTTTCTAGCAAAGGAACAGCAAGCTATGCTTTTGCTTTAGGGATGATATTTGTCTTCTTAATTCTAGCTGCCCAATATGAAAGATGGCTTATACCTTTAGCAGTTGTAACAGCTGTGCCTTTTGCGGTATTTGGATCATTTTTATTGGTATATTTAAGAGGATTTAGCAATGATATATATTTTCAAACAGGACTTTTGCTCTTGATTGGACTTTCAGCTAAAAATGCTATCTTGATCGTAGAATTTGCAATGGAAGAGCGCTTTAAAAAAGGCAAAGGAGTTTTTGAAGCAGCTGTTGCAGCAGCAAAACTTCGTTTTCGTCCTATCATAATGACTTCTTTGGCATTTACTTTTGGGGTCTTGCCAATGATTTTCGCAACAGGAGCAGGAAGTGCTTCAAGACACTCTTTAGGAACAGGGCTTATTGGTGGAATGATCGCAGCATCAACTTTAGCGATATTCTTTGTGCCTTTATTTTTCTATCTTTTAGAAAATTTTAATGAATGGCTAGATAAAAAAAGAGGTAAGGTTCATGAATAAAATAATTTCAATTAGCGCTATAGCAAGTTTTACTCTTTTGATTTCAGCTTGCTCTTTAAGTCCAAATTTAAATATTCCCGAAGCAAACTATAGCATTGATAATAAGCTTGGGGCCTTATCCTTGGAAAAAGAAAACAATAGCTCTATCACAAAAAATTGGTGGAAAGATTTTGATGATGAAAATTTAAATAAAGTGGTTGATTTAGCACTTAAAAATAATAATGATTTAAAACTTGCCTTCATACACATGGAACAAGCTGCTGCTCAATTAGGTATAGATTTTAGCAGTTTGTTGCCAAAATTTGATGGTAGCGCAAGCGGTAGTCGTGCAAAAACAGCTATAAATGCTCCAAGCAATCGAACTGGGGAAGTAAGTTACGGTAATGATTTTAAAATGGGGCTTAATTTAAGCTATGAAATCGATCTTTGGGGAAAATATCGCGATACATATCGTGCCTCAAAATCAAGCTTTAAAGCAAGTGAGTATGATTATGAAGCTGCAAGACTTTCTGTTATTTCAAATACGGTTCAAACTTATTTTAATCTTGTAAATGCTTATGAAAATGAAAATGCTCTTAAAGAAGCTTATGAATCTGCAAAAGAAATTTATAGGATTAATGATGAAAAATTTCAAGTTGGTGCTGTAGGTGAATATGAACTTGCTCAAGCAAGAGCCAACTTAGAAAGTATGGCTTTGCAATGCAATGAAGCAAAATTAAATAAAGAAAATTACCTTAAAGCTTTAAAAATTTTAACTTCAAATGATTTAAATGACATACTTTACAAAAATCAAAGCTATCAAGTTTTTAATCTTAAAGAATTTGACATTCCAACTGGAATTTCGAGTACCATCTTGCTTCAACGTCCAGATATTGCCTCTTCTTTAGAAAAATTAACTCAGCAAAATTATCTTATTGGAGTATCTCGCACGGCTTTCTTGCCTAGCCTTTCTTTAACAGGATTATTGGGATTTGAAAGCGGGGATTTAGATACCTTGGTTAAAGGAGGTTCTAAAACTTGGAATATAGGTGGAAACTTTACTCTGCCTATTTTTCATTGGGGTGAAATTTACCAAAATATAAATTTAGCCAAGCTTAGTAAAGATGAAGCTTTTGTAAATTATCAAAATACCTTGATTACTGCTTTTGGAGAAATTCGCTATGCTTTAGTAGCTAGAAAAACTATACGCTTACAATACGATAATGCACAAGCAAGCGAACAATCTTACAAAAGAATCTATGAAATTGCTAAAGAACGCTATGATATAGGAGAAATGTCTTTGCAAGATTATTTAGAGTCACGTCAAAATTGGCTTAATGCTGCGGTTGCTTTTAATAATACTAAATATTCTTATGCTAATTCCATAGTAGATGTAATCAAAGCATTTGGTGGAGGATTTGAGCAAAGCGAAGATACAGGCAAAAATATAAAAGAAGAATCAAAAAATTTAGATATGTCTTTTAGAGAATAGTTTGTTCTATTCTCTAAATAAATTAAAAATCTTTGTCTAAATCTGCATCTGTAATTTCATAAGCCTTGTAAATAGCAGGCAATAATTTTCTTATAGCATAATCAAAATGATAAAATTGCCTATATACCTCTTCTGGATTTAAATTTTTAGCATTCTTAAAATCAAATACTTCAGTATTATTGATTTTAGCAATATTTTCATCAAAATAAGAGTAAAACTTTGCTCTTTGTTTAAACAAAACATTTAAATTTTGAACAATTTTGGCTTTATCCATTTTATATCCTTTTTAAATAATTTAAAAACTTAATCCCATTTTTTATTTAAGAAATAAAAAATTTACTCCTATTTTAGCTAAAAATTGATAAAGTTATACCTTAAATATTTTAATATATAGGCCACTTATGAATTTATTTCAAAATTTAGCTTTAAAATACTCTCATACTATGATGGAAAAATCCCTCCAAAAAGGTTTCAATGTCGAACTTTTAAAACAACCCAAAGAAAAAATTCCAAAACAAGACAAAAGCTATATGCTTTATGCCCATGTACCTTTTTGCCATACTTTTTGTCCTTATTGTAGCTTTCATAAATATTATTATGATGAAAATTTAGCCAAAGTGTATTTTCAAAATCTTAGAGAAGAAATTAAAATCATGAAAGATAAAGGTTTTGATTTTAGCTCCATGTATGTGGGTGGTGGTACAACACTGATTAACGAAGAGGAATTATTAAAAACCTTAGAACTTTGTAAAAAGTTATTTAATATAAAAGAAATTTCATGCGAAAGCGATCCAAATCATATTGATCCAAATAAGCTTTCTATGTTTAAAGGTATAATTGATCGTTTAAGTTGTGGGATTCAAAGTTTTGATGATGAAACTTTAAAAAAAGTGGCAAGATATAATAAATTTGGTTCATCTAAAGAACTTCAAGAAAAAATTTCAAAAGCTTTAGGAATTTTACCTATTTTTAGTATAGATCTTATTTTCAATCTTCCAGGACAAAGCGAAAAACAACTTTTAAATGACTTAGAAATTGCTAAAAATTTAGCCCCGCAACAAATCACAACCTATCCTTTAATGAAATCAAATCTTACCAAAGATAATATCGCTAAAAGTTTAGGAGTAAGCATTAAAGATAATGAATTTACTTATTATCAAATCATATGTGAATTTTTTAAAGACTATACCCAAAACAATGGTTGGAGTTTTTCTTTAGAAAAAAACAAGCTTAATGACGAATATGTTAGTTCTCATCATGAATATCTAGGAGTGGGCAGCGGGGCTTTTAGCTTTTTAGATGGGGAGCTTTTAATCAATGCATTTAATCTAAATGATTATGCTAAATTTATACAAGAAAAACAAAATGCTAATATAGCCAAAGCTTGTTTTGATAAAAAAGAAATTATCAAATATGTCTTTTTAACTGAAATTTTTTCAGGAAAAATAGAAATTGATCAATTTAATAAAACCCTAAATTGCAACCTCGAAAAAGAACTTTTCATAGAACTTTTAGGGCTTAAAACAAGTGGTGCCATCATAAAAGATCAAAATGCTTTAATCGCAACTGAATTTGGTCAATATCTTTTTGTGATTTTAATGAAAGATTTTTACACAGGAATGGATCTTGTGCGTGCAGTATTTAGAGATGATAAGCGTCTTAAAAATAAAGATTATATCGATATCATGAAAGAAAATATTGATCCGCTTAACTCCGCTAGTATGGAATTTAAAGCGGAGACAAACTAAAAGGGGCGAACAACCATCATTAAAGCGATAATAATAAACATTATAGTTGGGAATTCATTATAAATTCTAAAATATTTCCCACTTTTAGCAGAAGTATCATTTGCTAAAGCTTTTAAACAATAATAATTATGTATATGGAAAATAATCAAAAGTGTAACACAGGTAAGTTTAACATGCATAAAACCCGAACCTACCATTAAAACTTCCTTATGAGCATGCAACATTAAACTTCCTGTGATTAAAGTCACAATCATTGCAGGAGTTTGTATATAAAAATAAAGTTTTCTTTCTTGAATTTTTACAATCTCGACAAAACCTTTATTGTCTTTATGTTCAGCATGATACACAAAAAGACGAGGTAAATAAAAAAGACCCGCCATCCAAGAAACAAATGCCAAATAATGCACCCATTTAATCCAAAAATAATAATCATTAATCCATTCTGTCATCTTTTTTCCTTTTTTTAAATATTTCTTGTACTAAAATCAAAGCTACACTTATATTTATCATGACATCTGCAACATTAAAAATAGCAAAATTAAACCATTTATGCCAAAAAAACATATCCACTACACCTCCATGTATAAAACGATCCAATAAATTTGAAACACCAGCACCAAGCATCATTCCAAAAGCTATATTATGAGTTTTTAAAAGTGTTTTTTGCCAAAAAAGATAAATAAAAAGCACGCCAATTAAAGCAAGATGTAAATATTTTAAATTATGCTCTAAAAAACTCAACATTGAAAAAGCTACGCCTGTATTTAGAGCATAAGTTAAATCTAAGTATTCACTCTGCCATCTAAGTCCTGCTAAAGTTAAGGATTTTACCCATTGATCAAGAGTAAAAACCAAAACAAAGGCACCCCAAAAATAAAAAATAAATTTAAAAGTTTTAGCCATTTAAAGCTTTCTTAAAAAACTCCACAACATTTTTCATTTCTTTTTCTAAGAGCTTAATATCTTTAGCTTCTAGCAAAAGTCTTATCAAATTTTCTGTTCCGGAATAGCGAAATAAGGTATTAATATTTTTATTTTCTAAATCTTTTTTTAATTCTTTTAAACCTTTAATTTTATCTAAATCTTTTTTTTCTGCAATTTTAAGATTGATTAAAAGCTGAGGATAAGGTTTGACTTGACCCAAAATAGAGCTTGCAGATTTTTTCTTAGAAAGCATTAAAGCGCTAAATTGCAAAGCAGCTATCAAACCATCTCCAGTTTTTGCATAATCGCTAAAAATAATATGTCCGCTTTGCTCTCCGCCAAAATTTCCACCATTAGCTTTTAATTTTTCAAGCACATATTTATCGCCCACATTACAAGTATCAAGTTCTATGCCATGTTTATTTAAAAACTCTTTTAAAGCACCATTACTCATTATAGTAGCCACAATACTTGATTGTAATTTACCTTGTTCTTTAAGATAAAGCGCTAAAACCCCTAATAAACTATCTCCATTAGCCACTTCTCCTTTTTCATCTACAACCACCAAACGATCTGCATCACCATCAAAAGCAAAGCCCACATCTGCACGCAAACGCTTTACCTCAGCAGCTAAATTTGCAGGATGTAAAGCTCCACAATTTTCATTGATATTAAGTCCATTAGGTTTATCGCTCATTACTATAACTTCAGCACCTAATTCCTTAAAAACAGTAGGTGCTACCTTATAAGCTGCCCCATGAGCCACATCTAAAACCACACGCAAAGACTTTAAAGTAAGATCTTTTGGAAAAGAATTTTTAATAGAAACAATATACCTTCCTATAACATCATCAATTCTTTTTGCTTGACCAATTTTTTCCATATCCACCTTAGAGGCTTGTATAAGCTTATCATCAAAATAAATTTCTTCTATTCTTTTCTCTATATCTTCACTGAGTTTATTTCCATGAGCATCAAAAAATTTAATACCATTATCATAATAAGGATTGTGAGAAGCTGAAATCATAATCCCTGCATCACAACGCATATCTTCAGTTAAGAATGCAATCGCAGGAGTTGGCATAGGACCAATTTGTATAACATTATATCCTATAGAAGTAAGCCCTGAAACAATAGCATTTTCTATCATATAGCCGCTTCTTCTTGTATCTTTTCCTACTAAGATATTATTAGTAATACTTTTATCTTTAAAATAAATACCCGCAGCCATTGCCAAACGCATAGCCAAAAAACTATCTAAAAATTCACCCGCTTTTCCACGAACTCCATCAGTTCCAAAAAGTTTCATTGCAAACCTTTCTAGCAAAATTTAAAGACAATTATAACAAAGCTAAGATAAAGAAATTTAAACAAGCTCTAAAAATAGAGCTTGCTTGGAACCTTATAGTTCAGGTTTAGGAGTTCTTTCGGTAGAAATAGGAAGTTGTGGATAAACAATTGCTGGTTTTGTTCCTGTTAAAGATTTTAAGAAAGTTTCAATACTTTTTGCTTCTTTATCAGAAATTTTAATGCCAAGTTGCACACTACCCATTTCCTTAATAGCATCTTTTAAATTCCAAATCGCACCATTATGAAAATATGGAGCAGTTTCAGCAACATTTCTTAAAGTTGGAGTTTTTACCATGCCATTTGCATCACCTTTAAAATCACCTAAATTTGCAAATTTATATTTACCAGCAACTTCAAACGCTTGCATATTGCCACCTAAATTCACACCATTATGACAAGCTACACAACCCTTGTCTATAAAAAGCTTTAAGCCTTTTTGTTCTTCTTTTGTTAAAGCTTTTTCATCGCCTTCTAAAAATTTATCAAAACGAGATGGAGTGATCAAAGTTCTTTCAAAATTTGCAATTGCATCAGCAATATTGTCAAAATTTACACCGCTTTTACCATAGATTTTTTTAAACTCACTCACATATTCAGGCAAAGATGAAATTTTTTCTACTGCAAGTTTAGCAGGAGTTGCCATTTCAGGATCAGCTTGGATTGGACCTTTAGCTTGATCGGCTAATGTTCCTGCACGACCATCCCAAAATTGAGTACTATTTAAAACTGCATTATAAACTGTTGGTGAATTTAAATGATGAGGATTTGCTGTCCATTTATGACCTATTGCAGTACTGATTCCATCTATTCCACCAAGTCCTACATTATGACAGGTATTACAAGAAATGATACCACTTTTTGAAAGGCGTGGTTCAAAATAAAGCTTTTTACCAAGCTCTGCTTTTTCAAGAGTAAATTCACTAGCCTTTACTCCATTTTGTTTTAAAATTTCATCAACGCCTTTTTGATCTTTTGGTAAGGCAACAAGACCTGAATTTTTAGCTTCATCTATAAGACTTGCAGCATTTAAGCTTGAAAAAGCAACTAAGGATGCGATTAGCAATGATTTTACTTTCATTTACAAACTCCTATTAAAGATAAATTAAAATAAAATAATAATCATTTAGAGCTTAAATAAAAATAAATATTATTGAAAAATATTTATAATTAATTAATACTATTTTTATCTTAAAAATTATTTTTTGTTTATTTATTTTCATAAGATATAATTTTTAGTTATAAATCTTAAAATTTTAAGATGATTTGAAAAGGATATTATGGAAAATTTAATAATTTACGCTTTTATATATCTTTTAGGTTCAATCCCTTTTGGGCTAATCCTAGCTAAATTTTTTGCTAAAACTGATATCAAAAAAGAAGGTTCAAAAAGTATAGGGGCAACCAATGTTTTAAGAGTAGTAAAAGAAAAAAATCCCAAACTAGCAAAAAAACTTGCCATTGCTACAATAATTTTAGATTTTGCAAAAGCAGCTATTCCTTTACTAATCTTGAAATTTCTTCATTATGATCAAGCTTTGCTTTGGAGCGTGGCAGTTTTGGCTATTTTTGGACACTGTTTTTCAATTTACTTGTTATTTGAAGGAGGGAAAGGCATAGCAACAGGAGCAGGTGCTATGATAGTTTTGCTTCCATTGGAAGTGCTTACAGCATTTATTGTGTGGGTAGTTATTGGAAAAATTTTCAAAATATCTTCGCTAGCTTCTTTAGCAGCGTTACTTGCTTTTGTTGCAAGTTCTTTTATATTTAATTATGACTTAGAAATTCATACACATGCACCCGTTTTCATTATCGCTTTTATTATAGTATATAAACATCTACCTAATATTAAAAGATTGATTTTTAAAGAAGAATGCAAAGTCATATAAAAATAAAATTTCACTTTAAGTGTATCATTGGTATATTAGATTTCGAAAGAAGGAAAAAACAAAAAATTATTATCAAGCTTAAAGCTAAAGCAAATGAATTTTTAAATTATGCAGAGGTAATTACCAAAATTAAAAAATGGTATAAAAAAGAAGAATTTTACACCCTTGAAGAGTCTTTAGACTTTGTAAGCTTAAATTTAAAAAAAGATTTTCCTAATTTAACCAATCTTAACATAAAAATTTTCAAACCCCATATAATAAAAAATGCTACAGTTGGGGTTAAATTGAAAAAAAAATATTAATTTTTTTTTAAAGATATCTAAACATTTACTTAAGCTATGATATAATTCTTTAAATTTTTCTTAATAAGGATAGAACAAATGAGAATTTTAGTTATAGAAGATGAGATTAGCCTAAATAAAACAATTATAGACAATCTTAATGAATTTGGTTATCAAACCGATTCTTCTGAAAATTTTAAAGATGGAGAATACTTTATCGGCATTAGACATTATGATTTAGTTTTAGCAAACTGGACTTTACCTGATGGAGATGGAGCAGAACTTGTTAATACCATCAAACATAAATCTCCAAGAACTTCAGTTATGATTATGTCTTCAAAAACAGACAAAGAAACAGAAATCAAAGCTTTGAAAGCTGGAGCTGATGATTTTGTTAGAAAACCTTTAGATTTTGATATTCTACTCGCAAGAATTGAAGCAAGACTAAGACTTGGCGGAACCAATGTTATTAAAATTGAAGACTTAGTTATTGATCCAGATGAGGAAAAAATTACTTATAAAGGTCAAGATATAGAACTTAAAGGAAAACCTTTTGAAGTTTTAACGCACTTAGCAAGACATTCGGATCAAATTGTATCCAAAGAACAACTTTTAGATGCCATCTGGGAAGAACCTGAGCTAGTAACTCCAAATGTTATCGAAGTAGCTATCAATCAAATTCGTCAAAAAATGGATAAACCATTAAATATATCTACCATAGAAACAGTTCGTCGTAGAGGATACCGTTTCTGCTTCCCTAAAAAATCTTAACAATTTTGCACCTTCGGTGCAAAAAATTTATCTTTATTTCTATTTTTATATTTTATTTAAGTTTGGTTATTGTATAAACTAAAATTATTTTTTAAATTTTTGAAAGGTTATGATGTCTCTTTTAATTACAAAAGACTGCGTATGTTGTGATGCTTGCAGAGAAGAATGTCCTGATGAAGCTATTTATGAAAATAGTCCAATTTATGTAATAGACCCTGATCTTTGTTCAGAGTGCGTTAATGATTTTTCAGAGCCTGCCTGTATTGTTGCTTGCCCATATGAATGTATCATTCCTGATCCTGATAATGTAGAAACTATAGAAGAATTAAAACTCAAACATAGAGATAGAGAATTTTAATGGCAAAAAAAACAGCCGTTGTTGATCTTGGCTCAAACTCCATTAGAATGGTGATTTTTGAAAAAACTTCTAGATATGGTTTTTATACAACTTGCGAATACAAACGCAAAGTAAGACTTGGAGAAAATGCTTATAATAATGGCAAAATTCTCCAAGAAGAAGCCATGCAAAGAGCTGAAGATGCTTTAGCTTTTTTCAAACAATGCGCTTTAAAGCATAAATGCAAAAAAATATTTATAGTAGGCACATCAGCCTTAAGAGATGCCCCAAATTCAAAAAATTTCATTAAGAGAATCAAAGATAATCTGTCTTTAAATATACGCTGTATAGATGGAAAAAGCGAAAGCTACTTAGGTGGTCTTGCGGCTTTAAATTTATTAAGTCCTTTTAAGGATGGAACCACTTTAGACATAGGTGGTGGTTCTAGTGAATTGTGTTTAATAAAAAATAATAGAATTATTTCTTGCATATCTCTTGATATTGGCACTGTTAGGCTAAAAGAATTATTCTATGATACTGGAAAAATGGATTCTTTAGAAGAATTTATAAAACCAATTTTAGAACAAATTCCTAAAGAATTTTGCAATCAAAACCTTATTGCAATAGGTGGAAGCTTAAGAGCAATATCTAATTCCATCATGCAAAAAAATTCCTATCCACTGAAAAATTTACATGATTTTCGCTATATGCTAGATGAAGAAAAAGGACATATTTTAAAAATTTTTAATTCAAACTTAGACTCTTTAATCAATTTTGGCATAAAAAAGGATCGTTTTGATACCATTAAAGAAGGTATATTTATTTTTTTAAAGATTGCGGAAAAAATAAAAGCCAAACAAGTTATCACGAGTGGAGTTGGAATCAGAGAAGGAGTTTATTTACAAGATTTGCTTCGTCCTAAAATCACATTTCCATCAAATTTCAATCCTAGTTTAAAATGTTTACAAGATAAATTTTTACAATCAAAACAAAAAAATAAAACTCCACATTTTGCTCTGCAAATTTTTACAGCCCTTAAAAATCTTCATAGACTTAACGATAACTACAAACATACTTTACTAAATGCTGCTAAATTATGCCATATTGGAGAATATTTAAATTTCTATTTTGCTAATGAACACTCTGCTCATTTTGTACTAGGTGGATTAAATTATGGATTTTCGCATAAAGAAAAAGCTTTAATTGCTAGCATTATTAAGCTTAATGGAAAAAAAGTTAATCCTTATAATCTTGAACCCTATAAACAACTTTTACCCAATATTCATACCATTTCATGGCTTAATTTTATTTTGTGCTTAGCTAAAACTTTAAGCACAAATGAAGATAAGATTGATTTTGCTTTTGCAAACAATACTCTTTATATATATCAAGAAAACAAAATTCTTAATTTACCCAAAGATGAGCTCAAAAAAATTGCAAAACCAGTTACCATAGCATTGGCAATCAATCAAAAAATTTAAGATTTTTTACCTTTTTGACGCTGCTCTATAAGATTTTGAATTCTTTTTTTATTCTCTTCAAAAAAAGAATCAAAATTTTTCTCTGTTTTTTCTGTATGTTTTATTGTTTGTTCCTCTGGAATTTCAACACTTTCTAAAAGCACATTGGAATTACCTATTATCATTGTATAACGTTTATTAGCATGATCAAAAACAACAAGTTGATTATTTTTATCTAAAAATCTTTGGAAAATCATAGTAAAATCTCTAGAAACATTGTTATTTTTATAAACCATAGTCTTTTTAAACCACCAAAGCACTATTAACAAAATAACTAAACTCAGCATTACCAAGATATAATTTGTATAATCATACCCTTCTAAACTTGTACTTTTTGGTTTAGGCATTAATTCTTGAGAATTATTCGCAGTAGTTGTAGGTGATACTATAGATTCGATATTTGCTTTCCCTTGCTCTATAGCTCGTATTCTTACTCCAAATTTATCATTGATAGAGCTAAGTTCTAAATTAATATTTTGTTTATTTTGTAGCATAATATAGGTATTATTATTTTTAGAACTAATACTAATTTTATCTACAAGTTGAGAGTTAAGTTCTTTTAATTCATCTTTAGAATACGTTAAATCACTAAAAGTTAAAAGAGTTAAATTTTTTTCTTTTTTTTGAGAAATCTTGCCATTATAAGCATTATCAAAAGAAAGCATTAAATCTACTCGGTCATTTCTATCGTAGATATTATAACTAATCAACTCAACACTATATAAAGGTAAAATTAAAAAAAATAATACTAGCAATCTCATTTAAATTTCTTTTTTAAAGTATTGAAGCACAGTCTTAGAATCCAAAATTTCATTAATTCTTATAGCGAGATTTTTTTCATAAACCATAACCTCGCCTTTGCCAAAAATTCTTTTATTGATATAAAGCTCAACGCTTTCTCCAGCAGGCTTTTCAAGATCAATAACCGAACCTACTTCAAGTTTTAAAAGCTCCGCTACACTCATATTTGTAGTTCCAAGCTCGCTTACAAAATCTACTGTAATATCTAAGATATCTTCATAAGATTGTAAAAGCCCATGATGAATGTTAAACTCTATATCATCGCTCATTATTTGCAATATCCTATTCTAAAATAACAATTTTCAAATTTATAAGTTAAAGCTTCATCTAGAACTATTTCAGAAAAATCAACTTTTCCTAAATATTCCGGAATTCCGAGTTTATACTCGTCATCACCCTTGGCATCATTTAACAAATTTTTAGCATAACCTATAATCTGATTGGCACATTCTTTAGTTAAATCGCACCAGTCATCTTCTTTAAATTTTTCATCATTAATTAAAATTTCTGCAATTTTTTTTAAAAATTCTTTTGGAAAAAATAAATAAAAATTACTTTCTCCTTCGCTTTTGCCCATGATAGAAATACTCGCTCCATAAAGTTCACCGCTTATATCTTGAGCTGCTTCAATGCGAAGTCTTAAGATATGCTCGCAAAAATGAGTGATGGAATACTCAAGAATCTTTAACATAGCTACCACCTTTATAAAAAACTTAATTTAAAATTATAGTAAATATAAAATAAAAATATGTTTTAAAATTTTATTTTTTGAAAATTTCTTCAATATCTTTCATTATTATATCCAAATTTCCTTGTTTAAAACACTTTACTATGCTAGTTCCCACAATCACTCCATCAGCAACTCTTCTCATTCTTTTTACATCTTGATTATTTTGAATGCCAAAACCTACAAAAATAGGCAAATTTGTAAAAAATCTGATTTCTTTTACTTTATCTTGCAAGATTGCTTCTTCGACACTTTTCGTACCTGTAATACCTATGCTTGCTAATAAATAAATAAAACCTTTAGCATGTTTTACTAATTTTTTAACCCTTTCTTTAGGGGTTGTAACGCTTACAAGTGTGATTAAGGCTATATTATATCTTTCACACTCTTTAATTAAATCATCACTTTCTTCAAAACTCAATTCAGGCACAATCAAAGCACAAATCCCTAAAGATTTTGCTTTTTTCACAAATTTTTCCAAGCCATAAGAAAAAATTAAATTATAATAAACCATAAAAACCAAAGCTTTTTTAGTTTTTATCCTAGCTAAAAGCTCAAAAACACTATGAATATCCACGCCTTGATTAAGAGCTATTTTTGCCGCATCTGCAATAATCTCACCATCGGCAATAGGATCACTATAAGCAACACCAAGTTCTAAAATATCAATAGGGCTTTGATCTAATCTTTGCAAAAAAGCTTCACTTGTTTGAAGATTTGGATAACCTAAAACCGTATAAGCCACATTTGCATTTTCTTTATAAAATTTTCTAAAATCAACCATAAATCACCCCTTTTTTATAATCTCTAATCATTTGCATATCTTTATCTCCTCTGCCTGAAAGATTTACTACTATCACGCTTTTCTTTTTTAAAGTTGGACAAAGTTTTTCTAAAAACGCTAAAGCATGCGAACTTTCAATCGCTGCAATAATACCTTCCTCTTTGCAAAGTAATTTTAAAGCTTGCATACATTCTTCATCACTTATAGCATGATATTGCGCTCTTTTACTTTCAAATAAAAAAGCATGCAAAGGGCCAATTCCTGGATAATCAAGCCCTGCAGAAACACTATGCACAGGCAAGATATTGCCTAAATCATCTTGTAAAACCTTGGTTTTCATACCGTGAATAATGCCTGTTTTTCCCTTATTTAAAGTCGCTGCATGATAAGGTGTATCGATGCCAAGCCCCCCTGCTTCAATACCTATAAGTTTAACATTTTCATCTTTGATAAAATCATAAAAAATCCCAGCTGCATTGCTTCCACCCCCAACAGCTGCAATAATATAATCTACTTTTTTATTGAGTTTTTGAAGTTGCATTTTGCATTCTTTTCCTATAATGCTTTGAAAATGCGTTACCATTTTAGGATAAGGATAAGGACCTACCGCACTTCCAACCACATAAAAAATATTTTTAATATCTCCAACCCAAGCTTGAATAGCTGCAGTAGTAGCTTCTTTTAGAGTTTTAAGCCCACTTTGTACTGCATGAATTTTAGCACCCAAAAGCTCCATTTTATAAACATTTAAAGCCTGTCTTTGTACATCAGTTGCCCCCATATAAATTTCACATTCAAGTCCTAAAAGTGCTGCTGCAGTGGCTGTTGCAAGTCCGTGTTGACCTGCTCCTGTTTCTGCTATGATTTTTTTCTTTCCCATTTTTTTTGCTAAAAGGGCTTGAGCGATGGCATTATTGATTTTATGTGCTCCAGTATGATTTAAATCCTCGCGTTTTAAATAAATTTCATGCTGATATTTTTTGCTTAAATTTCTAGCAAAATAAAGCGGAGTAGGACGCCCCACATAAGTTTTTAAAAGCTCGTTTAATTCTTTTTTAAAGAGTTTATCTTTAGAAAATTTCAAAAAAGCACTTTCTAGCTCATTTAAAGCAAACATTGCACTTTCAGGCAAAAACTGCCCACCAAAATCCCCATAATATGCTTTTTTCATTTTTTCAGCTCCTTTAAAATTTGTTTTATTTTGTTGATATCTTTTAAGCCTTTTTCATCTTCAAGCTTCGAATTAAGATCTAAAATTTTAGCTCCTGTTTTTACGGCCTTATGAATATTATCCAAACCTATGCCTCCAGCTAATACAAAATCTTTAGTATAAGAACTTAATAAAGTCCAATTAAAACTTATTCCATTACCGCCCTTTAAAATTCCCTTAGCATCAAAAAGCACTAAATCAGCAAAAATTTCACTTTTTAAATCTAAACTATCTTCCACACTTATCACCTGCCATACAAAAACATTTTGTACCTTTAAAATTTCAAATTCTTCTTTGGTAATAGTGCGATAAATTTGTACTCCATCAAGCTTAACTTCTTGAATACATCTTAAAATTTGTTCCAAATTTTCATCTACAAAAACACCGACAACTTTTTTATCTTTTTCATGAAAAATTGCACTTAAATTTCTTGCTTGTTCTAAACTCACTCTTCTTGGACTTTTAGCAAAAATAAGTCCAAAAAAATCAATATTTAAAAAAGCTAAATCTTTAGCATTTTTTTCATCTTTAATGCCACAAATTTTAAGCTTTAGCATAAGCTTGATACTCCTTAAAATACTCTATAACCTTACCTGAATAAATGGCTTCTAAAATCATATCTTTAGCCACTAAAGGCGAACTTGCTTTATTGGCTGTATAAAGTGCAAACATAGCATTTAAAACTACTAAATCAAATTTTGCCCCTTGCATTTTACCACTTAAAATATCTTTTAAATCCTTAGCGTTTTCATATGCACTAGATCCTATGATTTCACTATGAAAAGCTCTTTTAAAACCAAATTGTTCAGGACAGATAGAATACTCTAAAATTTCTCCCTCACAAAGCTCATAAATTTTACTTTCATCACAAATACTAAGCTCATCCATACCATCATTTCCTCTTACCACTAAAGCTTTTTTGCGTCCTAAATTTTTTAAAACCTCTATCAAAAGCCTATGCACAGGTGCGTGATAATTTCCCATAAGTTGATATTTTAACTTTAAATTAGGGTGCAATAAAGGACCTAAAACATTAAAAACCGTTCTTACTCCAAGTCTTGATCTGATCTCTTTAAGTTCTCCTACTAAAGGATGAAAAAATGGAGCATGTAAAAAACTAAGCCCTTGATTATTTAGTTGTTTTAAAACTGATTCTAAAGTGTTTAGAGTAGTTATATTTAAAGCTTCTAACACATCTGTACTTCCGCTAGAACTTGAAATGGCACGATTTCCGTGTTTGGCTACTTTTACCCCTAAAGCTGCTAAAATAAAAGCGCTAGTCGTAGAAACATTGATACTTTTAAAACCATCTCCACCTGTTCCGCAAATATCAATCATCTCACTCTCATCACTAAAAGTTTGAGAATATCTTAAAATTTGTCTTACAAAAGCACTTAAAGATTTTTCGTTTAAAGACTTTTCTGTGATTAAAATCAACAAAGCCGCCACTTGTAAAATTTCATAATCTTTAGACATAATAATCTTACAAATTTGCTCAAAATCATCGCTTTGTAAAAAATGATTTTCACTCATTTTTTGCAAATAAAAACTTAAAGGATTTTCTTGTTTTTGTGATTTTTTTATATCTTGTTTTAAAAAATTAGAAAAAAGCTGTAAGCCATATTCACTAAAATAGCTTTCAGGATGAAATTGCACACCATAATAAGGTAAATTTTTATGTCCCAAAGCCATAATCACACCCTTCTCATCAAGGGCTAAAATTTCAAGCTCATCACTAAGCTGTTTAACCTCTAAAGAATGATAACGCATCACGCTAAAATTTGGAGGCAAATTAGAAAATAATTCATTTTCCTTGCATTGTTTTATCAAAGAATTTTTTGCATGCATAGGCTCTTGCATCTTAACCACTAAAGAATCAAAAGCTAAAGCTAAAGCTTGATGTCCTAAACAAATGCCCAAAACAGGGATATTAAGCCTTGCTTTAAAAATTTCAAGACAAATCCCACTTTGACTTGGATGCTTTGGACCAGGACTTAAAATAATATGAGTAGGATTTAAATTTTTAATTTCACTCAGAGAAATTTCATCATTTCTTCTTACTAAAATTTCATCATTGCTGAGTTGCTCTAACATGCTTTTGACATTAAAAACAAAAGAATCATAATTATCAATTAAAAGTATCATTGATTTTCCTTTTTTAAATTTTCAAAAGCTACCAAAAGCGCCTTGCGTTTAGCACAAATTTCTGCATATTCTTTTTGACTCTCACTTTGCAAAACAATACCCGCCCCACTTGCCAAATAAGCCTTATCTTGAGTAAAAAAAGCGCAACGAATTAAAATCGCTAAAGTTATGTCTTCGTTAAAATTTAAAAATCCTACCGCACCACCATAAATTCCACGATCGCAATCTTCAAGCTCACTAATGATCTCTAAAGCTCTTATTTTAGGAGCTCCGCTTAAAGTTCCCGCTGGAAAAACTGCTTCAATCACATCGAAAATACTCGCATCTTCTTTCATATTGGCATACACTTCACTCACTATGTGCATTACAAATTTATTTTTAATAATAGAAAAAAGATTTTCCACTCTTGTTTGAGCGCCAAATTTAGAAGCATCATTTCTTGCTAAATCTACAAGCATCTTATGTTCACTAAGTTCTTTTTCATCACTTAAAAGATCTTTTTCTAAAGCTAAAAGATCACAGTTATTTTCCAAATTTCTAGTTCCAGCAATAGGGGCTAAATAAATCTCTCTTTTTTTAATTTTCAATAAAAACTCTGGAGAAGAACCCAAAACAACACCATATTTACTTGGAAAATAATACATATAAGCGCTTGGATTTAAAGCACTTAAACTCTCATAATAATCAAAAGCATTTACTTGATGCTTGATACAAAGTTGCTTACTTAAGACCACTTGAAAAATATCTCCACTTAAAAGATATTCTTTAGCTTTTTCACACATTTTTAAAAAATCATTTTTTTCATCTTCTAAAGAATTTAAAATTTCAAAAGCATTTTTTTGTTTCTTTTTAATTGGTTCAATATCATCTTTTAAATATTCAAAATATTTTGAAGCGCCAAATTTAAAAAACATCTTACTATTTTTCTCATAAATCAAATAAGCTTTAGCATTGGCAAATAAAAATAAAGGAAAATCATAATTTTTCTTAGAAGAAAGTGGAATTTTCTCAAACAAAGATACAAAATTCGCACTAAAAACTCCAAAAAATCCAGCAAAGTCGCAAATTTTATTCTTACTTAAAGCTTCATAATATTTTGCCTTAAACTCGCTAAATGATAATTCATTAGCATCTAAATAATCACAATCAATCCCTATAATTACCTTAGTCAAATCCTCTGCAAAATAAGAATTTTCAAATTTTTCAAGGATTTGTCTGTAATAAAAATTTACATTTTTAACAAACATAATAGGCCTTTTTTAAAAAAATAAAATAAATAAAAATAATACTAAAGAAAAAATTTAGATAAAAAGAAGTTTAGAAACGCCAAGAGCGAAGAGTGTGTGTAAGTTTTAAAATCAAAGAATTACCAAAAAAATCATTTTCACTCATCTTTTACCTTTCTTATAAAATATTTCAAAAATTAAGACTTTTATGAAAATTTTTAAAGTCTAAGTTAATTTTAATCAATAAATATAAATTTTGCTTTAAATTTAAAATAAATATTATAAAATCTTTATATTTTATAATATTTTGAAACATTTTTACGATGCTTAAAGTTACCAAAAAAATATTCTATTGTTTTAAAAAACTAAGATAATACTTAGCTTAATAAGATAAAATTATTCCGTATTTGAAATATTTAATATTTTTTAGGAAAAGCTATGGAAATCACAGATTTACCTTATCTAATCATAGGAATCATTTCAGGTATTGCTTCTGGACTTTTTGGCATTGGTGGAGGTATGATTATCGTTCCTTCTATGTTCGCACTTGGAGCAAGCGCTCACCATGCTATCGGAATTTCAGTATTGCAAATGATTTTTGCAGCAGTTTTTGGCTCTTATATTAATTATAAGAAAAAAAATCTAAATCTTAAAGATGGTGTTATGATAGGTTTTGGAGGGCTCATAGGGGCAAGCTTTAGCGGAATACTTTTAAAAGCTTTAAGCGATGTAGCTCTTACTAGCGTATTTTTGACGGTAAGTTGTATATTTTTTATCAAATATGCTTTTGGAATTAAAGAAAACATTGTGCAAATTCAAAGAAGCGTTTGGGTAAAGAATGTCATTTTATTTATTGCTGGAGCTTTTACTGGTATTTTTGCTATTTCTTTGGGAATTGGTGGTGGACTTTTAATTGCTCCAATTTTAGCTTATTTTTTAGGCTATGATAGTAAAAAAGTTGTTTCCTTATCCTTGTTTTTTGTTATTTTTGCTTCAGTCTCTGGTGTTATATCTTTTTCAAATTCTGGAGTTATAGACTCTGAAGTTATTCATAAAGGAATACTAGTAGGTATAGCTTCTATGGTTGGAGTTTTTATAGGAATTAAAATCATAGAAAAAATGCATATTTCAGCTCATAGAAAAATTTTACTTTGCGTATATGCCTTATCAATACTTGGAACCACCCACTCTTTGCTTAATAAGCTAAATCTTATAAATTTTTAACTTGGATTTATCCAAGTTCTTTTAATATTATTATGCTAAAATCTTAAATTTATTTTAATGTTTAGGAAAGACTATGAACGATACCATCAAAATCATTGGTGCAAGAGAAAATAACCTAAAAAATATCCACCTTGAAATTCCCAAAAACAAACTCATTGTTTTTACAGGACTCAGTGGAAGTGGAAAATCAACCCTTGCTTTTGGCACTCTTTATGCTGAAGGACAACGCCGTTATATAGAAAGTTTAAGTGCTTATGCCAGACAATTTTTAGATAAGGTAGGCAAACCTGATGTCGATAAAATCGAAGGTTTAACTCCAGCCATTGCCATAGATCAAAAAACTACTTCTAAAAATCCACGCTCGACCGTGGGAACCATCACTGAAATTTATGATTATCTAAGACTTTTATATGCAAGAGTTGGCATTCAACATTGTCATCAATGTGGACAAAAAATCTCATCTATGAGTGCAAGTGATATAGTCAGTGAAATTTTAAAATTTCCAAAAGGTGCAAAAATCATCATCTACGCCCCACTCATACGAGAAAAAAAAGGAACTTATGCAGATTTACTTGAAAATTTGCGCAACAAAGGCTATGTAAGAGCTCAAATTGATGGAGTTTTAGTAAGACTTGATGAAGAAATTGAACTGGCTAAAACCAAAAAACACACCATTAAACTTGTCATAGATAGACTTGAAATTCAAGAAGATTTACTTTCTCGCCTTGCAAGCGATATAGAAAAAGGCTTACAAGAAAGCTTTGGAGAAATAGAAATAGAAGTTTTAAATCATGAAGAAATAAATCTTAATAAACACTATCATTTTAGCGAGCATTCAGCTTGTTTTGATTGTAAAATTTCCTTTGTTCCACTTGAACCTTTAAGCTTTTCTTTTAATTCTCCAAAAGGAGCATGTGAAGCTTGTGATGGACTTGGAATTCGTTATACTTTAGATATGAAAAAAATCATCGATGAAAATTTAAGCCTCGAAAATGGTGCTGTTAAAATCATGTATGGTTTTAACAAAAGTTATTATTATAAATTCCTAATCGCCTTTTGCGAACAAAATGAAATTCCTATCAAAATACCTTTTATGCAATTAAGCGAAGAGCAAAAACGCCTTGTATTATATGGTAATGTCAAAACTATAGAATTTCTTTGGAAAAGAAATCGTCTAAAACGCACTTTTGAAGGCGTGGTTAAAATGGCTTATGAAATGCTAAAAGATGAAAAAGATTTAGCCGAATATATGAGTGAAAAAATTTGCAAAGACTGTGGTGGGCATCGTTTAAAACCAGAAAGTTTAGCCGTGAAAGTAGCCAAAAAAGGCTTGGGTGAAATTTTAGATATGAGCATAGAAGATAGTACGGCCTTTTTTGCAGATGAGAAAAATTTTTCCTATTTAAGCGAGCAGCAAAAACTTATTTCTAAACCTATCCTAAAAGAAATCAACGAAAGATTGTTTTTCTTGTATGATGTGGGGCTAGGTTATCTTTCTTTAGGGCGTGATGCAAGAACGATTAGTGGGGGTGAAGCACAAAGAATCCGTATAGCTTCACAAATTGGCAGTGGTTTAAGTGGAGTGATGTATGTCTTAGATGAGCCTAGCATAGGACTTCATGAAAGAGATACTGCAAAACTGATTAAAACTTTAAGAAATTTACAACAAAAGGGCAATACCCTAATTGTCGTAGAGCATGATAAAATGACCATAGAAGAAGCAGATTTTATTGTAGATATTGGTCCAAAAGCAGGAAAATTTGGAGGTGAGGTTGTATTTAGTGGAACTTATAAAGAACTTTTAAAAAGCAAAAGCGAAACTGCACTTTATATGAATGGTAAAAAACAAATTTCACAGCTTAAAAATAGAGAGCAAAAAGAATGGCTAGAGCTTAAAAATGTAAATATTAACAATATCCAAGATTTAAGCGTAAAATTTCCTTTGCAAAATTTAGTCGCTATAACAGGAGTTTCAGGTTCTGGAAAAAGCTCTTTGATACTTCAAACCCTACTTCCTTTTGCACAAGAGGAATTAAACCGTGCGAAAAAAGTTAAAAAACTTGGTGGAGTGCAAATAGAAGGACTTGAAAAACTTGATAAAGTCATTTATCTTGATCAAAGCCCAATTGGGCGCACACCACGATCAAATCCTGCCACCTATACAGGCGCTATGGATGAAATCAGAAATCTTTTTGCCGCCACTAAAGAAGCTAAAATGCGTGGTTATAAAGCAGGACGCTTTTCTTTTAATGTCAAGGGTGGAAGATGTGAGAAATGTAGCGGAGATGGAGAAATCAAAATAGAAATGCATTTTTTACCTGATGTTATGGTAGTTTGTGATACTTGCGGGGGCAAACGCTACAATGATGCCACGCTAGAAATCAAATATAAAGGCAAAAATATCAGTGAAATTTTAAATATGAGTGTTTTAGAAGCGAGTGAATTTTTTACAGCCGTTCCTAAAATCAAACAAAAATTAGACACTCTAGTAAAAGTGGGTTTAGATTATCTAACTCTAGGACAAAATGCCACCACCTTAAGTGGAGGTGAAGCGCAAAGAATCAAACTTGCTAAAGAACTAAGCCGTAGTGATACAGGAAAAACTCTTTATATACTTGATGAACCTACAACAGGACTACATTTTGAAGATGTTAATAAACTCATCTTAGTTTTACAACATTTGGTTGATCTTAAAAATTCGGTTTTTGTAATAGAACATAATTTAGATGTGATTAAAAATGCTGATTATATCATCGATATGGGGCCTGAAGGCGGAGTTAAAGGTGGAAAAGTTATAAGCACAGGAAGCGTGGAAAAAGTCGCTAAAGAACACAAAAAAACCCGTTCTTACACAGGATATTATCTAGACTTAGAGCTTAAAAATACACAAAAATCATAATTTTATGTTTGATTTTTTATATAATGATATAAGTTATTTAGGACTTTTTATAGTGTGTTTTCTTTCAAGCACACTATTACCCTTAGCAAGTGAAGCCTTTGTTTTAGGCTTTATAAAACTTGATTTTAATCCAAATTTAGTGCTTATCGTAGCCACTTTGGGTAATACCTTAGGAAGTTTAAGTACTTATGGCTTGGCTTATCTTGGTAAGCAAAAAATTTTAGAAAAATACTTTAGCAAATCCTTAAAAAAATTAGAAAATTTCAATGCTAATTTTGCTAAATTTGGAAGTATATTTGCTTTTTTTACTTTTTTACCTTTAGTGGGAGATCTTTTTGCCTTAGGACTTGGTTTTGCGAAATATTCTTTTTTAAAAACTATATTTTTTATCTTACTTGGAAAATTAAGTCGTTATGCTTTCATAATTTTCATAGCAAACTCCTTTTAAAAGACTCTCTTTTATAAGTTTTAAAAGCTTTGTATTATCTACATTTTTTAAAATTTTAACACAATTTTTAGTGCTTAAATCCACCCCCATACTCATTTTTGGCTCTTTAAAACAACGCCAACTCATACCTCTTGCCAAAGAACTATCGCAAATAACATCAGCATAACACTCATCAAAATCTGCAATACTAGAATCTAATGCGTAAGCTATCGTTAAAGCGTCATGTATCCAAGTTCCCTTTGTACCACGTGTTTTAGAGGCATAATCAATCCAAACACCTAAAGTTTCAACGATAAAATCACATAAAATATTCTTACCTTGCAACTCTTTTAAATCCTCGTGTGTTAATAAAGTCTGCATGGTTGCATTATAAGGCACGAGTGTAATTTTAGCTCTTGAATTTAACACTATACTAGCCGCCTCAGGATCGAAACCAAAATTTGTATCTTTAGTATAATAAGGCATATCAAAACTACCGCCCATAATAAAAAGCTCTTTAAGATTTATATCAAAATCTTTAAAAATTTTCATAGCCATAGCGATATTTGTCAAAGGTCCTATCGCGCAAATAGAAATTTCTTTAGGATTTTTACTCACCAACTCACCCATTTTAAAAATCGCATCAG
Source organism: Campylobacter sp. BCW_6877 (assembly GCF_001762445.1). Lineage (NCBI taxonomy): Bacteria > Pseudomonadati > Campylobacterota > Epsilonproteobacteria > Campylobacterales > Campylobacteraceae > Campylobacter > Campylobacter sp. BCW_6877. The sequence continues at coordinate 83,133 of NZ_MJWW01000031.1, forward strand.
GATTTATATTTTCTAAAATTTCGGGACTTTTTATATTTTCCCAAAGATATTCAAGTTTAAAATTTTTTACACTTTCATCAAGTCTTTGACGCCAAGCTTTACTTGGTTCTTTTAGGGCTTCATTTGCTCCCAAATAAACGGGGATATTTAAATTTAAACGTTTAAATAAATCCTTAGCCACGCTATAGGCAACAAGACTTGGAACATTACCGCAAATTGTGCTTAGCATTTCAAGTTTGATTTCTTTAGATGCCAAAATCAAAGCAAGCGCTAAACCATCATCAGTATTTGCTCCTGCAATAGCATTGCCTATATCCGTGTCTAAGATAAGTCTCATATCGCATCTTCTATTTTATTTAAATCCCTGCCTCTAGTTTCTGGCGCAAAAAATGTAGTCACAAAACCTATACCTGCAGTTAATACAAAATATGTCGCAATAGGCCACCAAGTGCCATAATACGCAAGCAAAGCAGAAGCCACCATAGGCGCTGTTCCTCCTGAAAGAATAGAACCTAGCTCCTTAGCAAAAGCCATTTTTGTATAACGGTTTTTTACCCCAAAAAGTTCTACACCCCAAGCCGCTTGTACACCAAAAATCCCTAAAGATGCTAAAGACATACCTACAATAATAGTTAAAATCACAATAATTTCATTTTTACTATCTAAAAGCATAAAAGCAGGAAAAGCATAAATCATCAAAAGCAAACAAAACATTCTATAAGTAATACGTCTTCCAAATCTATCACTTAAATAACCTGCCAAAGGAATAATCAAAAAACCCACCAATGAAGCTATCATCACCGCTGTAGTGGCAACTGATTTGTCTAAAAGTAAAATTTTAGTCACATAGCCTACAATAAAACCTTGTGCAAGATAAGAAGGTCCATTTTCACCTATTCTTAAACCCACCATAGTCCAAAAAGCACGACTTTTTTGCCAAAAACTTCTTTCATCTTTTTTCATATGCTTTTCGTTATTAAGACGCAATTTCATCATTTCATTTTTTTGCTTTTCAAAAACAGGGGTTTCTTTGACATGAAAACGAATATATACAGCAAAAAGAGCGATTAAAATACTTCCCATAAAAGGAAATCTCCAGCCCCATTCTTTAAAACTTGCTTCATCCATTTGTACCATCAAAAGCCACACAAAAGACGCAAGCAAAGTTCCGCTATTTGATCCTAAAGCAATCACAGAAGAAACAAGCCCTCTTCTCTTGCTAGGAGCATATTCTCCAAGCATAACTGTTCCACCTGAAAGTTCAGCTCCTGCACCAAAACCCTGTATAAAACGTAATATAACCAAACAAATAGGCGCCCAAACACCAATCACTGCATAACTTGGAATAAAACCTATAAGAGTAGTTGAAATTCCCATTAAAGCTATTGTAGCCATCATAACATTTTTTCTTCCGTGTTTATCACCTAAATAACCAAAAAACAAAGCCCCAATAGGTCTTGCAATAAAACCTATGCCATAAGTTACAAAACTAAGTAAAAGTGCAATTACTGGAGTTTGCTCAGGAAAAAACACTTCTGAAAAAATTGTTGCAGCTGCTAAACCATAAAGTGCAAAATCTGCATATTCCATAGCAGTTCCCAACCAGCAAGAAAAAACTGCCTTTTTAAAAACTTTCCTACCTTCAGGCGTGTTAAAATTCTTATCCGCAATTCCATCAATTTGCTGATTTGTCATTACATTATCCTTATATTTTAATATATTTTTTTATAAATAATTTGTAATTATGGCTAAAAATTGCAGTGTTTTTGCTTAAAGATCTTAAATTGTAGACATTTTAAGCAAAATTTTGAAATAATACAACTTAAAAATATATTTTATCAAAAGAAGAAATTATTATGAAAACTTTAACTATTATCGATACTTTTGGATTTTTTTTCAGACTTTACTACGCATTAAAAGGTTTTAAAAATTCACAAGGACAAGCTAGTGGAATGATTAGCGGTTTTGCAAATTTTATTTATAGCTTAAAAAATGAACATAAAAGTGATTATATTGTTTTTGCATTAGACTCCAAAGGAAAAACTTTTCGTAGCGAAATTGATCCAAACTACAAACAAAATCGCACTCCACCACCACCTGAACTTCTAGAACAAATTCCAATTTGCATAGAGATGATAGAAAAAATGGGTTTTATAAGCGTTTCTAGGGAAGGTTATGAAGCCGATGATATCATCGCTTCTTTTGTAAAAACTTGTGAAGATAGGGACATTTTTGTACGCATTATCACTCAAGATAAAGATCTTTATCAACTCATAAAAGATGGTAAAACAAGCATTTACAGTCCCATTTCTAAAAACGACTATGATGAAGTAGCGTGTTTAGAAAAATACGGAGTAAAACCTAATCAAATCAGAGATTTTTTAGCTCTTTGCGGAGATAGTTCTGATAATATTCCAGGCGTTAAAGGTATAGGTGCAAAAGGGGCTAAAACCTTACTTGATGAATTTGGTAGCATAGAAGGAATTTATGGAAATTTAACTCTAATACGCAATGAAAGAAGTCGTAACTTGCTTTTAGAGGGTAAGGAAAATGCATTTTTAAGCAAAAAATTAGCCTCTTTGTATGAAAATTTAGAAGTGCAAGATCTTATAGAAAAAGCAACTTATCCTAATGAAGAACCTCTTTTAAAAATACTTGAAATTTTAGAACATTACGAACTTAATACTTTACTTAAAAAACTGCGTCAAAATCCTGATAATAAAGATAAAAATTTAGGTTTTAAAGCCACTTTAATACAAGATGAAAACAAACTTTTTGAAATTTTAAATACCCTTGATAAAGAAAGTATTATTGCTTTTGATACCGAAACCACAGGACTTGATACAAAAGAAGCAAAAATTGTTGGTTTTAGTTTTTGCATGAGTGAAAATGAAGCCTTTTACGTGCCTTTAACTCATAACTATCTTGGAGTAGGTGAGCAAATTTCATTGCAAAGTGCCAAAAAAGCTATAGAGCTAATCTTTAATCATTTTGTTATAGGACACAATCTCAAATATGATTTTAAAATCATTCAAAACAATTTTGGATTAAATTTACCTCAAAAATACGCAGATACAATGATTTTAGCATGGCTTAAAAATCCTTCTTTAAGAGTAAATATGGATGATTTAGCCTTAAGACTTTTTAATTATGAAACCTTACATTTTGAAAGCCTTGTTAAAAAAGGAGAAAATTTTGCAAGTGTAGAACTTGAAAAAGCTTGCAAATACGCCGCAGAAGATGCTTATATCACGTTAAGATTTTATCTTTATTTTTTAAAAAATCTTGAAACTCCTTTATTAGAACTTGCTAAAAACTGTGAATTTGATTTCATTAAAATCATTATGATGATGGAAGAAAATGGCATAAAGCTTGATACAAATGCACTTGAAGTCCTTATGAAAAAATTTGAAAATGAAATCAAAAATTTAAGTGAAGAAATTTATACTCTTTGTGAGGATAGATTTAACTTAAACTCACCTAAACAAGTAGGTGATATACTTTTTGAAAAACTTAAACTTCCAAGTGGAAAAAAAGGAAAAACAGGATATTCTACCGATGAAAAAGTTTTAAATGCACTTTTAGATAAACATCCTGTAATTGCTAAAATTTTAGATTATAGAGAACTTGCCAAACTTTATTCCACTTATTGCGAACCTTTGTTAAAACTAGCGTTAAAAGATAAAAATTCACGCATTTATTCAAGTTTTTTACAAACTGGCACTGCAACGGGTCGCCTTTCATCTAAAGATCCAAATTTGCAAAATATTCCTGCACACGGACAATACGCAAAAGATTATAAATCTTGTTTTGTAGCTAAAGATGGATTTAGTTTTATCTCTCTTGATTATTCTCAAATCGAACTGAGAATGCTTGCGCATTTTAGCGAAGATGAAAAACTTTTAAATGCTTTTGCCAATGATGAAGATATACATGCAAGAACAGCTATAATGATTTTTGGAGAAAGCAATTATGAAACCAGAAGTGTTGCAAAAAGTATAAATTTTGGACTTATTTATGGCATGGGCTATAAAACTTTAAGTCAAAATTTAAAAATAGAAGCTCATTTAGCCAAATCTTACATAGAAAAATATTTTGAAAATTTTACTAGCATTAAAAAATATTTTGAAACAGTTAAAAACGAAGCTAAACAAAATGGTTTTATCACTACTTTAAGCGGTCGCAAGCGTTATTTTGATTTTGAAAATGCAAAACCTATGCAAATTGCCATGTATGAAAGAGAAAGCATTAATTCAATCTTGCAAGGTTCAGCAGCAGATGTAATCAAACTTGCAATGCTAGAAATCAATAAAGAATTAAATGAAGACAAAAAGCTTATTTTACAAATTCATGATGAATTAATTTTTGAAGTAAAAGATGATTTATGTGAAAATTTTGCAAAAAAAACTAGAGATATTATGGAAAATATAGTAAAATTAAAAGTAAAATTAAAAACAAGCTCAAGTATTGCCAAAAATTGGGGCGATTTAAAATAATCAAGGAGATATTTATATGGATCTTTCAACCATACTGGGAATGGTGCTTGCAGTTACTAGTATTTCAGTAGGAGATATACTAGAAGGTGGTAATCCTTTACATGTTATACATCTTTCTTCCTTTCTTATAGTTATGCCAACAGCTGCATTTTGTGCAATGACTTCTACACATAAAAAAATTGTAAAAGCAGCTTATAAAGAACTCAAAGTTGTCTTTAAAGGCTCTGGCGTAAATCTACCTGAAAGGATAGCCCAGTTAATAGAATTTGCTATTATTGCAAGAAGAGATGGACTTTTAGCATTAGAATCAAGAACCAATGAGATTGAAAATGAATTTTTAAAAAATGCTATGATGATGCTTGTAGACGGTAAAAGCTTTGAAGAAATTCACGAAAGCATGGAAATACAAACCGAACAACTTGAAGAGCATTATAAAGAATGCGCAGAATATTGGATAGTATTTGGAGAAACTTGCCCTACCATGGGACTTGTTGGAGCGGTTTTTGGTCTTATTCTAGCTCTTAAATTGCTAGACAATCCCCAAGCAATGGCAGCGGGTATTTCAGGTGCTTTTACAGCTACGGTTACTGGGATTTTTGGTGCTTATGCGCTTTTTGCACCTTGGGGAAGAAAAATGAAAGCTAATGGAATGGATCTTGTAAAAGAGCAAATTGTCATCACTGAAGCCATAAAAGGAATTGCAGAAGGTGCAAACCCTAGAGATTTGGAAGCTAAGCTTTTTAATTTCTTAAGTCACGATGATCCAAAAATTTCACAATTTGACAAAGGTTAAAAATGGCTAAAAAACATAAATGTCCAGAATGTCCTGCAGGTGAAAAATGGGCCGTGCCTTATGCAGACTTTCTAAGTTTGCTTTTGGCACTTTTTATTGCTCTTTGGGCAATTTCTAAAACAAATCCTGCTAAAGTAGAGGCTTTAAAAACCGAATTTGTTAAAATCTTTGATTATACCTCTACTCAAACAGTCAAAGAAGAGAGCAAAACCCAAGAAAAATATAAGGGTGCAGCAAAAGAAGAAAGTGATGAACTCAAATCGTTAAAACAAATGACTATGACACAGCAAGAAACCATCAAACGTCTTCAAGCGGCTCTAGATCAAAGCGACAATCAGGTTGCTCTTAACCTTCCATCCAAAGTTGAATTTGAAAGAGGTAGCGCTCAAATCGTTTCAGCTGATATACAAGATTATTTAAAACGTATGGCTGAACTAACAACATATTTGCCACCTCAAGCAAAAATAGAAATTAGAGGCTATACAGACAATAGCGACTCTATTATAAGAAGTTATGAACTCGCCTACCAAAGAGCAGAAAATGTATTAAAATATTTTATAGAAGGTGGAGCAAATTTGAAAAATATTAGCATTAAAAGCTACGGGCTTAATAATCCCATCAATGGAAATCCGCAAGCCTTAGAAAATAATAGAGTAGAAATATATTTTAAAGTCGACACAGCAGATACAAGTACTCAAAAATCGGTTCTTGAGCTTATTAACAAAATAGGAACTAAAACACCTTAAAAGTTTTAGTTTCCTTTTTTTACTTGATCAGCTAAACGACTCTTATTATTTGTATTATAAACAAATCCTAGCACCTCAGCTACAGCTTTAAACATTTCCCTAGGAATAAGATCATTAACATCACAAGCTTTATAAAGCTCTCTTGCTAAAGGAGGATTTTCATAAACCACAACATTATTTTCATAGGCTACTTGTTTTATGCGAAGAGCGAGAAAATCCACTCCTTTAGCAACAACCCTAGGGGCTTGTTCTTTACTTGTATCATAACGAATAGCTACGGCATAATGCGTTGGGTTTGTGATCACCACATCCGCACCTGCAACATCTTGAACCATACGACGACGCGCAGCTTCCATTTGAAGTCTACGAATTCTACCTTTAACCTGAGGATCTCCTTCCATTTGTTTATACTCATCTTTTATTTCTTGTTTGCTCATACGCAAACCTTTAAAATACTGAAAACGCACCAAAAAAACATCTAAAACAGCAATAATTAAAAAAGCAACTATAACAATAGCTGCTAAAACAATAGCTCTGTCTCTTAGCCAAGTAAGCTGTGCAACCATAGTATAAAGCTCAACTCTTGGAAGCTCTTGCATAAATTTAAGTAAAACTATAAAAGCTATAGTAAAAACAATACCCACTTTTAAAATAATTTTTATACTTTCAACAATTTTTTTCAATGAAAAAAGGTTTTTTAAACCTTTTAGAGGATTGATTTTTCCTAAATTTGGCATAATAGGTTTAGTTGTAAAAATAAAACCAAATTGCATAATATTTCCCAAAACCCCAGCAATCATAATACTTAAAACAATAGGTGCAAGAATAATTAAAACCTCAAAAATGCTTTTAATCATAATGGCTTGAATAATACGCAAATCAAATTCAACACCAATAAAACTTTGATAGTATCTATATAAATTTACAATTCTCTCGCCCATAAAACTCATCATAAATAAAGTTATAGTTACTCCAATTATCAAAGTTACAATAGCTGCCGCATCTTGAGACTTTGGAACATTACCTTCTTTACGCGCATCTTCTATCTTTTTGGACGTGGGTTCTTCTGTTTTTTCTTGATCTTCGCCTGCCATATTTTAGCCTAAATAAAAATTTTAATATGTGTGTAAAATTATAGTAGAAAATTTATGAATTTCAATTAAAGAATAAAAATGAAGAAAAAGCCTCGTAAAGAGGCTTTATACTAAGAAATTAAAGTTTAGCTTCGTTTTTGCCAAGATATTCAGCCACGCCTTTAGGGTTAGCTTTCATACCTTCATCGCCCTTATTCCATCCTGCAGGACAAACTTCACCATGCTCATTTGTAAAAAGCATGGTATCAACCATTCTTAACATTTCATCTATATTTCTACCTAGTGGTAAATCATTAACCACAGCATGGCGAACTGTTCCATCAGCATCAAGCAAGAACGAACCACGAAGGGCAACTGCTTCTGCATAAAGTACATCAAAATTTCTAGCAATCTGCTTAGTTAAGTCAGCAACAAGCGGAAATTTAACCTGACCAATACCACCTTGATTTACTGGAGTATTTTTCCAAGCAAAATGTGAAAATTCATTATCTCCTGAAATTCCAATTACTTCAATGCCACGATTTTTAAATTCTTGATATCTTTTGTCAAAAGCTATAATTTCTGAAGGACAAACAAAAGTAAAATCTTTTGGATAAAAGAATACTACCGCTCCTTTTGGACCTATGTTTTTATAAAGATTAAAATCTTGAACAATTTCATTGTTTCCCAATACTGCTGGAGCAGTAAAATCTAAAGCTTTTTTAGTAACTATCATATTTTCTCCTAAATAATAAATTTTATTGATAACGAAATTATATCGTTTAAATCTTTATTTTTTTTTAAATATCTAAAATAATATTAAAAATTTAAGAAAGTTATAATTATTATCAAATAATGTAAATTTTTGATTATCAAAATTTACATTATTTAAGAATTTTATGCTAAAATCTTTTAAATATTAATATTAAAAAGGAGAAAAAATGGCTGTAAAAATTACAGATATATGTATTGCTTGTGGTTCTTGTATTGATGAGTGTCCAGTGAGTGCTATCGTTGATGACGCTAACAATCCAGAAGGTGAAGATAGATATTATGTTTATGCAAACAAATGCGTTGAATGCGTAGGACATAATGATCAACCAGCTTGTGCCAGTGCTTGCCCAACAGATGGATGTATAGTTTGGAGTGCTGTAGAATCAGGACAACCAAGTCGTGATAATATCGGCGCTGATATGAGAAGCGGGGACACTCCAGTTTTTGCATAATTTTAAAAAATTAAAAAGCTAGAGATTCCTAGCTTTTTCTTTTAATTTAACTTTTTTTAAACAAATTCAAGTATAATTTTAAGCTTTATTAAAATAAGGAGTTATTACAAAGATGGAAAAAACTTTATCTATAATTAAACCTGATGCTGTTAAAAAAGGTGTTATAGGAAAAATTTTAGATCGTTTTGAAAGCAATGGATTAAGAATCGCTGCAATGAAAAAAGTTCAACTTAGTAAAGAACAAGCTGAAAATTTTTATGCTGTTCATAAAGAAAGACCTTTTTTTAAAGACTTGGTTGAATTTATGATTAGCGGTCCTATTGTTGTTTCTGTGCTAGAAGGAGAAGGTGCCGTATTAAAAAATAGAGATTTAATGGGAGCGACAAATCCTAAAGAAGCTAAAGCAGGAACAATTAGAGCCGATTTTGCTGAGAGTATTGATGCTAATGCTGTTCATGGAAGCGACAGCTTGGAAAATGCAAAAATAGAAGTTGAATTTTTCTTTAAACCAAACGAAATTTGCTAAATGAAAATCCCTTTTTCTAAGATTAACATAAAGGAATATCCTTTTAAACTTAATCTTGAAAATATGATTTTTGAGGGAAATTTAGTAAAAATAAATCCTAAGCTTGTTAAAATAAATGCTATTATGCAAGGTTTTATCTATAGACCTTGTGATAGTTGTGGAACTGAGTTAGAACTTGAAATTAAAGAAAATTTAGAACTTTTTGCAAGTGATGGTATTTTTAAAGATGAAGCAAACAAATTGAGCAATACTATAGAATTTTTCGATGGACATATTGATTTAATAGAAGTTGCTATCAGCGAGCTTGAAGCTTATTTGAGTGATTATTTTTATTGCATAAATTGCAATAATTAATTAAATTTTATAAAGGAGAAAAAATGGCAGTACCAAAGAGAAGAGTGAGCAAAACTCGTGCAGCTAAACGCAGAACTCACTATAAAGTTAGTCTTCCTATGCCTATAAAAGACAAAGATGGAAGCTACAAAATGCCTCACCGTGCGAATCCAACAACTAAGGAATATTAAAATCAATGATTAACATTGCCATTGATGCAATGGGTGGTGATTTTGGAGAAAAACCCATTATAGAAGGCGTTTTAAAGGCGCTAGAAGCAAAACCTTTTAACGCTATCTTAGTGGGAAATTCTAAAATTCTAAAACCTTTAATACCAAAAAAATTAGAGCAATATATACAATACGAAGAATCTAGTGAAATTTTTTCGATGAATGAAAATGCCACAGATGCTTTAAAAAATAAAGAAACAACCATATACAAAGCTATTAATTTATTAAAAGAAAAAAAAGTAGATGCTGTAGTTTCAGCGGGTCATAGTGGAGCAAGTATGTCTTTGGCTACCTTAAGGCTTGGAAGACTTAAAGGTATTTCAAGACCTGCTATTGCCACTTTAATGCCAAATATCGTTAACAAAACTTTACTTTTGGATGTTGGGGCTAATACAGATTGTAAAGCTGAAAATTTATTTCAATTTGCCATAATGGGTGAAGTTTATGCTAAAGAAATTATGCAAATTCAAAAACCACGCCTTGCTTTACTTTCTAATGGCGAAGAAGAATGCAAAGGTAATGAACTTACCAAAGAAAGTCATCAGCTTATGAAAAAAATTCCAAATTTTATAGGCAATGCTGAAGGTAGAGATATTTTCAATGGCGAAATAGATGTTTTAGTCTGTGATGGTTTTAATGGAAATGTGATTTTAAAAGCTTGTGAGGGTGTAGCAACAGCAATTTTTCAACTTTTAAAAAATGAAGTAAAACAATCTTTTATTTCTAAAATAGGTGCTTTACTTATGAAACCATCTTTTAAGAAATTAAAAAAACATATTGATTGGCAAGAATATGGCGGAGCACCCCTTCTTGGAGTTAATGGTTGCGTGATCATAAGTCATGGAAAAAGCGATTCTAGGGCCATTAAAAATGCAATTTTTCAAGCTATAAATTTTAGCCAATCCCATATCAATGAACTTATAGAAAATGAACTTGGGAAATACAATGCTTAAAGCCGGTCTTAAAAGCATAGCTTCTTATATTCCAGAAAAAATTTTAAGCAATGCCGATCTTGAAAAGATGGTAGATACTACCGATGAATGGATCACTAGACGCACAGGCATTAAAGAAAGACGCATTGCTAATGAAAATGAAAATACCAGCGATTTAGGTACAAAAGCTGCATTAAAAGCTATAGAAAGAGCAAATTTAAAGCCCGAAGATATTGATGCTATTCTTGTAGCCACTTTAAGTCCTGATTATTTTACCATGCCTTCAACAGCTTGTAAAATTGCTTCAAATTTAGGACTTGTAAATATTAGTGCTTTTGATATTTCAGCAGCTTGTTCTGGTTTTATCTATTTGCTTGAACAAGCTAAAGCCTTAATAGAAAGTGGTTTGAAAAAAAATGTTTTAATCGTAGGAGCTGAAAAAACAAGTTCCATTATGGATTACAATGACAGAAGCATTTGCATACTCTTTGGAGATGGTGCGGGTGCTGGAGTTGTAAGTTTGGACAATGAAAATCATATCCTTGATGTACATACTGCAAGCAATGGTAATTATGGAGATCTTTTAATGACTCAAAGATCGCAAAAATCAAGCCTATGTCAAACACTTTCTATGCAAATGAGGGGCAATGAAGTTTTTAAAATAGCAGTAAACACGCTTAGCAATGATGTTGTAGAAATTTTAGCTAAAAATAACATTTTAGCACAAGAAATTGATCTTTTTATTCCTCATCAAGCTAATCTACGCATCATTAAAGCCGTCCAAGAAAAACTCAATCTAAGTGATGAAAAATGTGTGATCACTGTGCAAAAATATGGCAATACTTCAGCTGCTTCTATACCTATGGCAATGAATGATGCCTATGAAGAAGGTCGACTTAAAAAAGGAAGTCTGATCTTACTGGATGCTTTTGGTGGTGGTTTTACTTGGGGATCTGCGCTTTTAAAATTTGGAGGAGAGAATTTTTAATTCTCTCTTAACTTTCCAAAAGCTTGAATTTCTACCAAATAACCCTCTGCTAAAGCACTTCCCACACAAGCTCTAACAGGTTTAGGGTAATTTTTAATCCAAGCATCATAAATTTCATTCATTGCATCAAAATCTTTCATATTAGCTAGCCAGATTTGAATTTGAATTAAATCTCCTTTGCTTGCGCCTATTTTTTCAAACAAAGCATCAAGTTCTGCAAGCGCTTCTTTGGTTTGTTTTTTAATATCTCCGCTAGGTTCAAAAGCCACTTGTCCTGCGGTCTTAAAATATTTATCAAAAACAATAATTTGCGACATTCTATCGCACTCATCAAAACGCTTTATCATGTATATTTTCCTTGAAATTCTTTCATAAATTCACACAAGGTTTTTACCTGATCCAAATTAAGTGCATTATAAATACTTGCACGAATTCCTCCTAAAATTCTATGTCCTTTAAGTCCTATCATTCCAGCTTCTTCGGCTTCTTTTACAAAAAGAGGTTCTAAATCTTTATTTTTAGCAATATTAAAACTCACATTCATTAAAGATCTATTCTTTTTATCTGCATGTCCTTTATAAAATCCATTGCTTAAATCAATACATTCATAAAGCATAGTAGCTTTTTGAGAATTTTTCTCATACACTTTATCAAGCCCACCTTGATTTAAAAGCCAATCCATTTCAAGATTAAACATATAAATGGCAAAGGTTGGAGGCGTGTTAAACAAGGACTGATTCTCGGCATGAGTCAAATAATTTAACATACTAGGAATTTGTTTATTTTTAGATCTTTCTAACATATCTTTACGGATAAAAATACAACTTAAACCCGAAATTCCAGCATTTTTTTGCACTCCGCCATAAAAAAGAGCGATATTTGAAAAATCTACTTTTCTAGAAAAAAAATCACTCGATGCATCCACAATCAAAGGAGCTTTAGTTTTAGGATAATTTTGATATTGAGTGCCGTAAATAGTATTGTTAGAACAAATATAAGCATAATCAGCATTATCACTAAATTCCACTCTAGGAATATGATCGAAATTACTTTCCTCGCTACTTGCTACGGTTTTAACATTGACACCTAAAATTTGTGCTTCTTTAATTGCTTTTTTTGTCCAAACTCCTGTATTTACATATTCACAAACCCCGTTTAAAGCTAAATTCATAGGAATCATAGCAAATTGCAAACTTGCTCCACCTTGTAAAAATAATACTTCATAATCATCATTTAACCCGTAAAGTTTTTTAGCTTTCTCTTGTGCTCCAAAATGCACTTCTTCAAATACTTTTGTGCGGTGAGAAATTTCCATTATAGAATAACCCCTATCCTGATAATCACAGAGTTCTTTTTGAGCTTGCTCTAAAATTTCTAAAGGTAAAGTTGATGGCCCTGCGCTGAAATTGATTTTTCTCATAATCTATCCTTATAAAATTTTTGCTTCTTTTTGAGAAGTTTGAGAACTTAAAATAACGATATCATCACTCTTAAGATCTTCTAAATTTGCTATTTTACCATTTTTTCTGATACAAATAAACTTTTTGCTTTTATTAAAAAAATTCTCATGTTGCAAATAAGCATTTTGCAATTTATCTAATTTTAATTCATTATAACGCATTTGATTTGCCAGTAGATGATTTAATTGCTTTTCTATATTATAGCTTTGTTTTATTTTTTCATCTATTATTTTTGGTAAAGAATTAAATTTGAAAAATTTACTTAAATTTAAAAGCAAATTTTCATAATTTTGTATTTTATGATTCCAAAGTTGCATTAATTTTTCTTCCATTAAATCTAAACTTTGTTCTATATCTAACTTAGAATAAAACAAAGCATCTATAGCAGCTGAGGGCGTTGGAGCTCTAAAATCTGCAACAAAATCACTAATAACATAATCAATCTCATGTCCTATGGCTGAAATGATAGGAGTTTTTGCTTTAAAAATCTCTCTTGCTAAATTTTCATCATTAAAACAAAAAAGATCTTCCCTGCTTCCTCCACCACGTGCTATAATAAGAACATCTAAATCCATATCATCAGCTTTTTTTAAAGCTTGCATAAGGGAAAAAGAAGCATTACTTCCTTGAGTTAAAGTATCAAAAATATAAATTTTTGCCAAAAAATATTCTTTTTGATGAATAAGTTTTAACATATCTTGCAAAGCAGCAGAAGTTTTTGAAGTGATAATACCTACTTTTTTAGGAAATTTTGGCAGAGATTTTTTAAAGCGTGGATCAAAAAGTCCTTCTTTTTGCAAACGCTCTTTTAAAGCCAAAAACTGTGCTTCCAAATCCCCAAAACCTGCTTTTTTCATACTAGTAGCGATAAATTGATAACGACCGCTTTCAGGATATAAACTCACACTTCCACAAAGCTCTAAAAAATCCCCCACCGCTGGTTTAAACCCGACTTTTAAATTAGCTCCTTTAAACATAGCACAAGCAATGCTTGATCTTTCATCTTTTAAATCAAAATACCAATGCCCTGAACCATGCAAAGTAATTTTTGAAATTTCTCCACTTAAAACTATATCATCAAAATGTGTTTCTAATAAAGCCTTTGCTTTAAGATTTAATTCTGTTGGTGTCATAGTTTTTTTGCTATAAACATTGAACTCACGCCAAAGCTAAAACTTTTATAATCAAGTATTTCAAAACCAGCATTTTTAAGTTCTAAGATGAATTCTTCCTTACTTAAAAATCCTTCAATAGAGTTTGGCAAATACTCATAAGCACTTTTATTTTTACTGATTATCCCACCTATACTTGGTAAAATATTTTTAAGATAAAAATCCCTACAAGCTGCTATAAATCCACCCTTTTCTCTTTTTGTAAATTCCAAAACTACCAAAATACCATCTTTTTGAAGTACTCTAGCAAATTCGCTTAAGGCTTTTTGTCTTTCTACAACATTGCGAATGCCATAACTAATGCTTAAAATATCTAAACTTTGACTTTCTAAAGGTAAATTTTGCGCCCCTGCTTCTAAAAATTCGACATTTGGAAATTTTTCTTTTGCAACATTTAGCATACCACTACTTGGATCAATGCCTTTAATATTTAAAATATTTTTTTTCATTTTTAAAGCGCTCTCTTGCCAAATCTCTATCATATCCCCTGTGCCACAAGCAATATCAGCGATTTTTAAATCTTTTTTTAAATATAAACTCATCACTCTTTGACAAGCTTTTTTGCGCCACACTACATCAGCTCCAAAGCTTAAAATTCTATTCGCCTTATCATAAGTAGGTGCAATTTGATTAAACATTTCTATAATTTTTTCTTGTTTTTGCATTTTTATCCTTTGTAAATTTTCAAATTTTTACTTGATTTTTTAAGCAATTTGCAAAATTTATTTTTATTATTGATTATTTTGGAAAAAATATTTTTATCCCTATCTTTACAATATTTTTCATAAAGTTTGTTTAAATTTTTTATCTCTAAAAAACGGTAAAAATATTCTAAAAATATTGCTAATTCAAAAAAACTATTTTCAAAAAGCTCTAAATCAAAATTTTTTAGTATATTTTTTCTAAATAAAATAATTTTTTTTCTAAGTTCTAACGCAATAAGTTGTTTAAAAAACCTATCTTTGCAATCGCCTTCATAAAAAGAATTTTCCTTTATGAAAAAATCAAAGTCATTAAACAAATCTTGGATTTTTTCATCACTTAAAAATAGCAACAAATCTTGATTTGAATTTTCACTTGCTAAAATATCTTGAGTTTTTTTCGTTATATCTTTAAACTTTAAAGCCAAAATATTACTCAAATTTTTATCTAAAATAGTATTCATGCTTGATAAAACTATATACAAACTTCTTGAATAAAATAAAAATTCACATAAACTTTGCTTATCTTTTCTCTCTAAAGATAAAGTCCAATAAAATTTTAATTTTTTAAATAAATAAAATAAAAAAATCCTAAATCCATCATAAGCATTAATATAATTTGGAAAATCCAAGCTAAAATTCTGATTTTTTTCTATAATTTTAAAACATTTCTCTATATCAAACTTTTGATATTCAAAACCATATAAAACGATATGTTTAGAATTTAAATCATGATGTAATTCTTTTTGAATTTTAAAATCTTTAGGAATTTTAAATTCATTAGAACTATCCAATGTTGGAAAAAATATTTTTAAAATACAAATTTTAGGCTCTTCATAAATATCAATATAACTTTTTAAAGAACACAATTTAAATTCGAAGCGTTCTTTTTTAATGCTCTTTCCTATAATCTTTTTTCGAGCTTTTTCAAATTTTTTTTTAGAAATTTTCTCTTCTTGATTCTGTTCTAAAATTGAATTATTAAATTTTGTAATTTTATAAAATTCATTGCAAAAACTTTGAAATTTAACACTATGATTTGAAGTTATTTGAGTATAAAAAGTTTCAAATTTAGAATTTCGAAAAGGTATATTATCTTTTTTTAAATTCTCTAAAAGAGTGCAATCGGATAGTAAAAAGTTTTTTTGAATTTCATAAACCATTAAAATAACCCTTAAAATATATGGGCTATTTTAACCTTATTTTGCTTAATGACACTTTTTACAACTATCAACATAAGCACAAACGGACAGATGATTGACGAGATTGCCTATCTTTTTTTCTAAATGCTCTTGATATTCATAAAGCTTAGCATCTTTAAAACTTAAATCCTCTATACCACCACATTTGGTGCAAACTACATGAATATGTTCTTCTTCATAAATATCGTAACAAGTTTTTTGATTTAAAACATTGATTTCAACAACTAAACCTTGTTCTTGTAAAGTATTAAGATTTTTATAAACCGTCGCTAAAGAGATTGAAGGGTATTCTTTTTTAATTTCTGCATATAATTCATCAATATTAGGATGTTCATGTCTTTTTAAAATTTTTAAAACACATAGTCTTTGCGGAGTAGCTTTTAACTCATGTTTTTTAAGCATTTGTAGTAATTCCATTGTATTTATTCCTTGCTTTTTTAAGTGGAAATAATAATAAAATTTTTATTAAAAGAAGTTTATATTAAATAATATTTTTTATTATTTAATGATAAAATTTCAAAACTTTCGTCAACAAACTATTGACATCTGTTTCTAGATTTTTTTCCACCTCACTTGTTTTTCCATGTTCAATAAATTTGTCTTCATATTCAAAGCTAATAACTTTTACATGCAAATCATATTTTTGTAAAAAATTATTAATTAAACTTTCTATACCGCCAATTTTAACATTTTCACTAAAAATAAACCAAATTTTACTTTTTTTAGCAAGCTCACGCAAAAGCTCTTCATCTAAAGGTTTAGCAAAAATTAAATCGATCAAATTAGCATTATTATTCATTTCTTGCAAGGCTCTTAAAACTTGCCACGCTTTTGCCACACCTTGTCCATAACCTAAAAAAGCAATTTCGCTACTATTTTTTACAAGCCATTGTGCCTTACCAAGTTTTATCTCACAAGGATTAAATTCTTTATCTAAAATAAAACTCCCTCTAGGATAACGAAAAGCAATAGGTCCTTGATGTAAACAAGCATACTCCATTATATTTTGCATCATTTGCTCATCTCTTGGGGCTAAAAGAGTGAAATTTGGCAAAGGAGCTAAAAAACTAAGATCAAAAACACCTTGATGTGTCTCCCCATCTTCGCCTACTATCCCTGCTCTATCCATAGCAAAAACCACATTTAAATTCATAATTGCACAATCATGAATCACTTGATCATAAGCACGCTGCAAAAAGGTGCTATATATTGCAATAAAAGGTTTAAATCCTTCTTTTGCCATAGCAGCCATAGAAGTTACTGCATGCTGTTCTGCAATAGCCACATCCCAAAAACGATTTGGATATTTTTCTATAAGCTTATCAAGACCTGTTCCACTTGGCATAGCCGCCGTAACCCCAACAATATTTTCATATTTTGAGGCTAAATCAAGCAAATTTTTAGAAAAAATTTCAGTAGCAGATTTTTTAGTATCACTTTTTTTAACACTCTCTCCACTATCTATATCAAAAGCTCCTACCCCGTGCCATTTAGCATGTTTTCCTTCAGCTAAAGCATAGCCTTTACCCTTTATGGTTTGAGCATGTATCACACAAGGCTTTTGCATAGCTTTTGCTTGTTTTAATGCAGAAATAATTTCACCTAAATTATGTCCATCAATAGGCCCTATATATTCAAGCCCTAATTCTTCAAACAAAAGCCCAGGAGTAATAAGTTTAAAACTCTCTTCAAAACGCTTAGCCATATAAGTAGCACTATCAGGTAATATATCCAACATTTTAGCAATACGCTTTTTAAAACTTTGATAAAACTGTGTTGCCATAGCCTGAGAAAGATACTTTGAAATTGCTCCAATTGGTTTTGAAATACTCATTTCATTATCATTTAAAAGTATTACGCAAGGAAATTTAGAATCACCCAATTCATTTAAAGCTTCATAGGCCATACCCGCACTTAAAGCACCATCTCCAATCAAAGCAACAGGAATACGTTTTTCACCCTTTAAAGCAATGGCCTTACAAGCACCTACTGCCAAAGAAATAGAGGTGCTAGAATGCCCTGCTACAAAATAATCTCCCTCGCTAGGTTTTGTATAACCACTTAAACCATTGATTTGTCTTAAAGTATCAAATATTTCTTCTTTTCCGCTTAAAAGCTTGTGTGTATAAGACTGATGTGACACATCAAAAATAAAAGGATCTTTTTTTGCATCAAAAACCAAATGCATTGCTATACTAAGTTCTACAGCACCCAAATTTGAACTTAAATGCCCACCATTTTTACTCACAACTTGTATGATTTTTTCACGCATAGATGCTGCTAAATTTTCTAATTCTTTTAAACTTAGCTTTTCTAACTCTTCTTGAGTATGGGCAAATTTTTTACTCATTATTCACCATTTTTTTAATTTTAGTTAGACGAGAGTTAAGATTGGACTCTATATTGCCTGCGTCACTTATAATAACAACGCTTCCTTTGCTAATTGCATCATCAAGGCTTATTTTAATATGAGTATTCTGATCAAATTGCTCTTTTAAATACTCATAATCCTCTGCATTAACCTTAAGCTCAATTGCACTAGCACCCTTAAGCTCGCCGATTAAATCTTTAGCCAAAGCATAAGCTATCTTACTTGAATTTAGTTCAAGCTCTTTTAAGATTACTTCTTTAGCGATATCTATAGCGGTATCTGCTAATTCTTTCTCATTTTTTTCTATGAAATTTTCAAGATTTTCGCAAGCATTATCAAGTTTGGCTATACTTTTTAAATACTTATCTTTAAAATCACTCAATTCCTTTTGAAATTCTTCTTTTGCTTTCTCATAACCCTCTTTGGCAAATTTTTCTTTAGCATTTTCAAGTTCTGAATTTAAGCGGTTATTAAATTCATTCTCTTGGCTTTCTATTTGCATTTGAAGTTTAATAATATTGCTTGACATTTCATCTGTTTTTTTAAGTAAATCTTCAACAAAGCTTGGTTGAAATGTTGGAATTTGAGTTTCCATAACAGCTTGCATAGGGGCAATAGCTTGATTTTCTTCAACTGGTTTTTCGTCATTTAAAGATATATTAGCATTTTCTTCATCTGGAGTTTGAGTATGTTTTTTTTCACCTGTATGATTATCAAATTCTGAAATAACTTTAAAACGATATCCTTCAACAACATGCTGATCAGAAGCCCCACCAGAAATTACATTGCTACGATTAACCATCTCTCACCTACTCTATCATTTCATCCGCATCGCCTGTTTGAACAAGACCTTGTTCTGCAAGTTTTTGCACCACTTCAACAACCTTTCTTTGTGCATCTTCAACATCTTTAACACGCACAGCACCCAAAAAACCCATTTCTTCAAGAAAAGCTTCGCTTGCACGCGTAGACATATTGGCTAAGAATTTTTGCTTTAACTCTTCACTTGCACCTTTTAAACCTATCATTAAATCACGCTTATCGGCTACTTTTAAAATTTCTCTTATAGCTTGAGTGCTAAGTTTTTGTATATCATCGAAAGTAAACATAAGCTCTTTAATAGTCTCTGCTAAGCGTTCATCACTTTGTTCAATATAAGTAATGGTTGATTTGCTTGCTTTTTGACCCAAACGATTAAGCACTTCTGCTACCGCTCTTGGGCCGCCCACTTCAACCTTATAAGAGGTAAGACTTTCAAGCTTGCTTTCTAGCACTGCAGAAACTCTTTTAATAATACTTGGAGAAATATCGCCAAGATTTGCCATTCTTATAACCACCTCAGCCCTTAATTCATCACTAAAATACTCTAAAGTTTCTGCCGCATGAATAGAATCCATGTGTGCCAAAATAAGAGCGATGGTTTGTGGGTGCTCTTTGGTAATAAAGTCTGCAAGTTGCTGTGGTTTAATTTGCGCCAAATAAGCAAAATTTTGATTATTCTCCATACTTTTAGTGAGTTTTTCAAGAATTTTATTTGCAATCTCTGGCCCAAAAGTACGAAAAAGTATTTCTTTAGCATATTCCAAACCACCACTTTTAATATATTGATTTGATTGAAGCAGAGTATAAAATTCTTCTAAAACTGCAGTAGCTACGGATCTATCAACATTTTTAGCCATAGCAATATAACGTGAAATTTCTGTAATTACATCAATTTCCATATGTGAAAACACAGAAGTTGTTGCATCTTCGCCAAGTTGTATAAGAAATATCGCCACCTTTTCAGGCATCGATAAATCATCATAGACCATTTTTTGTTCTTCACTTAGCTTTATCATCACATATCCTTTTCACCAAATTCACTATCGTTTTGAATTAAATTTTGCAAAAGTGCAGCAATTTCCTCGCTTTTATCACTTACCAAACCACGCAATTTTTCAAGCAAAACCTCATACTGGATAGAATCTTCATTGAAATTATCTCCGAAACCAAGTTGTTCTTCAACTTTTTTCCTTGCTGCATTCATTTTTTCCAAAGTATCTTCAACATCATCTAAAACAGCATTTGGACCTTGCTGCATTTCTTCTTGTGCTGCGACATCTTCAAGCATTTTTTGAGTAAATGGAGTAATAACTTTTTTGTAAAAAATAAAAAGTAAAATCGCTGCAATAAAATACTTAACCGGTGGAATAAACGGCTCAATAAAACGATTATAAAAAGTTTTAACTTTACTTTCAACTCTAATCGACTCACGATGAAATGGTAAATTTTGAACTACAACACTATCACCTCTAGTAGCACTAAAATTAATAGTATTTTTAACTATACTCTCAACACTTGCAAGCTCTTCTTTGGTTAATGGAACATATTCGCTTTTCACATCCCCATTTTCATCAACCACATCTTGATATTTTCCATCTATAGTAACAGCTGCTGAAGTGCGTAAAACTGTTGCAAATTGTTTTTTGGTATTTGTAATAGTTTTAGAAAGTTCATTATTCGTAGTAACTTGATTTTTTTTATAAGTGTCAATTTGACCCTTATTGTCAAGTCCTTCAACAGGACCTATATTAGAAACAGCACCTGGAACACCCTGAATTTCTGGATCTTTTCTACCTGTTCTTTCCTCGTTTAAAGTTTGCTCGCTACGCACTATAGGATTTGGATCATAAATTTCACTTTGAGATTCTTGCTTGGAAAAGTCAAAATCTATATTTACACTCACTTTTACTTTATCCATACCACCTGCAAAAGGAGCTAAATTTTCTATAATCTTATCTTCTAAAGCTTTTTCTTGATCACTTTTAAATTTAATTTGCGCACGAACCAAATCATCTTCATATGCTTCTTGCTCATCTAAAGGCACACCACTTTGATCACTAATCTTAACATTTTCTTTAGTAAGTTTTGGAACCGCCGCTGAAACAATATTTTTTATACCATCAATTTGTTTTCTAGTAAGCTTTAAGCCTTCGCGAACATTAACAACAACTGAAGCTGTAGGCGGAATTTGCCTTTCGGTAAAAACACTATCTTTAGGAAATGCTATGTGTACAACAGCGCTACGAATAGGTTCTAAAGTCTCAATAGTTCTTGCAAGTTCGCCTTCTATGGCTCTTTGGTATTTTACCTTTTGTTCTTCATTTGTAGCTCCAAAAGCTTGAGTATCAAAAGCTTCAAAACCCACGCGACTATCTTTTATAAGACCTTCGCTTGCAATAAACATTCTTTGACGATAAACCTGATCTTGTGGAACTAAAATTTTATTTTCACTTTCTAATTTATAGGGAATATTATTTTGTTCAAGTTTAGCTACAATTGCAGCAGAAGAACTTGGACTTACATTTTCAACTAAAACTGCATATCCATTATTTGCATTACTACCACTTCCGCGAAATAAAGCTAAAAAAACCAAAAACCCAACCACCACTACAATAGATGCAGCAATCACTATACGCTGCTTGCGAGTTAAATTTTGATAAAGTTGCCCAATTTGATGAAACATATTTTTAAAATCCATTAATTCTCATCCCTTAGTTTGGCGAATTTCACATATTTTTATTTGATTTATATCTATCTTAAAATCTTATCAAATTCTGTAAAAAATCTTTCATTTTCATAAGATGTTCCTATAGTAATGCGTATAGCATTTAAACCATAGCTTTTTAAATTTCTTATTATTATACCCTTTTTAAGCAATTTTTCAGACAAATCTGTACTATTTTTTTCATCAAAAAAATAAGTGATGAAATTTGTATAACTATCAATGATTTTGATATTATGTTTTTTAGCAAATTCTTTATAAAGCTCCATTTGAGAAAAATTATTCTCTAAAGTTTTTTCAGTAAATTCATCATCATCCATTGCTGCAACTGCTGCTTTTAAAGCAAGATTGCTCACATTAAAAGGCGCACGAAGCTTGTAAAATGCACTAATAATACTAGCATCAGCTATGCCATAACCAATGCGTAAGCCTCCTAATCCATAAAGCTTAGAAAAAGTTCCCAAATAAAGTACATTGTCAAATTCTTTAATCAATTCACAAGGTTCTAAATGTTTTTTGCTATCTTTAAAACTTGCAAATTCATTATAAGCTGCATCAATCACAACTAAACAATCCTCCTCCACACCTTTAATAAATTTGGTCACTTCACTTGCATCCAAACACTCGCCTAAAGGATTGTTTGGCAAGCATAAGAAAATGAGTTTAATTTCATCTTTGTGCGTTTCATAAAGCTTTTTAAACTCATCTAAATTATGAGTAATGCTTTGAGTTTTATAGCACTTTGCACCGCATTGTTTGGCATAAATTTCATACATAGCAAAGGTAACTCCAGCTTGCAAAAAAGCATTTTTAGAATTTAACTTAGAATGTATAGCAAATTCAATCACTTGATCACTGCCTGCACCGATAATAATATTTTCATTTTGAACTTTGTATTTTTGAGCCAATGTGCTTTTAAGTTCTATCATATTATCATCAGGGTAAAGATGGGCTTTGTTTGCATTTTGTCTTAAACATTCTATAGCTTTTGGTGGCGTGCCAAAAGGATTTTCATTACTTGCTAATTTTATCACTTCTTTAACGCCATATTCTTTAGCAATAACTTCTATATCTTTGCCGGGTTCATAATTGCTTAAATGATTTAAAAATTCATTAAATTTCATCTTTCTCTCCTGATAAATAAGATCCAAGCCAAACAATCTCTTGTATATCTTTTAAAGCTTTTTTTACATTTTCATCATCAATATGCCCTTCAAAATCTATATAAAAACTGTGTAAAAATTCTTTTGATTTTACAGGACGAGATTCAAGCTTGGTAAGATTGATATTTTCTTTTTTAAACTGCTCTAATAAAAAGCTAAGCCCCCCAGGTTTATGTGCTGTGTGTGCTAAAATAGAAGTTTTACAATTTGGCATTTTAGGATTTTTAATATCGCTTAAAATTAAAAATCTTGTTTTATTGGCTGCATTATCTTCTATTTTATCAAAAAGCACAGGCACATTATAAAGCTTAGCTGCTATTTTAGAGCAAATTGCTGCTGCATATTTATCTTGCGAAGCTAGATAAGCCGCATTAGCTGTAGATTTTGAAGGAACAAATTCTATAGCACTAAGTTCATGACTTTCTAAAAATTTACGACATTGATTATAACCTTGTGGATGCGAATAAATACGTTTGATTTCTTTTAAATTTTCATTAATTCCCACAAAAGAATGATGAATATCCATATAAATTTCACCAAAAATTTTAAGCTCATTATACCTACCTAGACAATCTAAAGTAATACCTACTGCACCTTCGGTATTATTTTCTATAGGCACAACACCGTATTTTGCTTCTTTGTTGCTTAACTCTTTAAAAACATCTTCGATATTAGCCAAGGCTATATAACGACTCATCGCTCCAAAACGACTTCTTGCTGCTTGATGAGTATAAGTTCCTTCAGGCCCTAAATAAGCTATAGTTTGAGGCATTTCTAAATTTCTTGAAACTGCAAAAATTTCTTGATAAATTGCCTCTATGGCATTTTGATCTAAAAGTCCTAAATTTGCATTTTTTAAACGATTGATAATGGCTCTTTCGCGCTCAGGACGATAAATACTTCCCCCGCTACTTTGTTTAAGCTCGCCTATGCTTTTAACATAAGTCATTCTTTCGTTTAAAAGTTCTAAAATTTTATCATCAACCGCATCGATTTTATTTCTAAATTCTTCTAAATTTAGCATTTTAGCTCCTTTAAAAACTCAAAAACACTAGGATAAACTCCATCAAGCAAATCCGTATCAAGCCCTTTTGTGTCGCTTATTTTGCCGCTTAAAACTAGTAAGGTTTTCATGCCGAGTTCTTTTGCCTTAAGCAAATCTCCTCTAAAATCATCACTAATGATTTTAATATCTTCAAAATCGATTTTTGAATTTTGTCTTCTTATCAAATTTAAAGCTTCTTTATAAAAAGCAATGCTAGGCTTACCCACAACCTCGTATTTAAAATCAATAGCATTTTTAAGCATAGCCATAATGCTACCTACACCAGGATAAGGCCTGCCATCTTTTTTATAAATGCTAGTTTCGTGCATAGCTATAAACCTAACTTCTCTTCTAGCAAATTCTATCATAGTGGCAAAATCTTTAAATTTAAAATCATCATAACTAGCTACAAGCACAGCACTAGGATTTACAAAATCAAATTCAAAACCAAGATTTTCAAGACTTTTTACAAACTCATCTGCACCAAAAGCCGCAACTTTACAAGGTTTTAAAAGGTGTTTTAAAACGCTAAAAGGATCAATATAAGCATTTTCTTTTATAGCCAATCCTTTTTGCTGTAATTTTTCTAAAAAATCAAGTTTTTTTGTATTGTTAGTAATAATAACATAAGGAAGATTTTTTGCATTTAAAAAATCGATCAATTCTTTAGCACCATGGATTAAACTCTTATCATGATCAGAAATTAAAGTCCCTTGAACATCTAAAAAAAACATTTTAAGCCTTTAAAAATTTCTCTTCTAAAGCGATTTGATCTTCAAAATTTTCTCTTTGACGGATCAATCTTACCTGTCCTTCTTCGAGGGCTAATTCGCAAACTTTATTACGAGTATTGTAATTACTACTCATGCTAAAACCATAAGCTCCAGTATTTTTAATAACCATTATATCACCACTTTGAGTGCTGGGTAAAGACCTTGCTTTAGCAAAAAAGTCTCCACTCTCACAAATTCCGCCCACAACATCACATAAACTCTCTTGAGCTTGATTATAAGGTAAGATTATTTCATGATAAGCCTCGTATAAACTTGGGCGTATAAGATCATTCATCGCTCCATCTACTACAACAAAACGCTTGGTTTTATTTTGTTTTTCATAAAGTACTGAACAAACAAATTCTCCACTTTTAGCAACTAAATACCTTCCAGGCTCCATTCCTATGGTTAAATCAAGCCCATGAAGTTGTGCTAATATACCTTGTGCATAATTATAAAGATCAGGTTCGCACTCATCTTTTTCATAAGCCACACCCAAGCCACCGCCTATATCAAAAAATTTAAGATCGATTTGCAAGGCTTTTAACTCTCTTACAAGTTTTGCGACAATGGCTGCTGCTTCATGAATAGGAGAAATATCTAAAAGTTGCGAACCTATATGAAAATGCACTCCAACAGGCTCTAAAAAAGATGAATTTTTTGCATAAAGATACATTTTTCTTGCTATATCAATTTCAACACCAAATTTATTTTCATTTAATCCTGTAGAAATATAAGGATGAGTTTTTGCATCAACATTTGGATTAACACGAATACTGATTCTTGCCTTTAGATTAAGTTCTTTAGCCACACTTTCTAAAAGCATCATTTCAGCTTCACTTTCAAGGTTAATATATAAAATATCATATTCTAAAGCTTGTCTTAACTCTTCTTTGGTTTTTCCTACTCCACTAAAAATAATCTTATAAGCTTTTGCTCCTGCTTTTAAGGCACGCTTTACCTCGCCTATACTTACACAATCAAATCCACTATCTAAATTTGCAAGCATTTGCAACAAACTTAAATTTGAATTGGCTTTTACGGCGTAAAAAATTTGAGATTTTCTAGCCTTAAAAGCCTCTTTGAGATTTAAAAGACGCTCTTTTATGAAATCAAAATTGTAAATATAAAAAGGAGTATTAAATTCTTGCTTTAATTGTTTATAATCCATATTTAACCTTTAATTTTTATAATTTTACTACACAAAGCTTAATTTATCGATGCTTATAATACATATAAGCACTTAAACAACCCAAAATTATAATAGGCACTACAATGCCAATTTCACTTGCAATCACACTATTTTCGCTTAATCTAGTAAGCAAAAACAAGACTCCCCAAATCATCAAAGTCACTACAAAAGCTATAAAAGCTATAAAAGCAAGATTAAAAAATCTTGCTATTACAGGAAAAAAATAATACATAATAAGCATTAAAAATGGTGCAAAAAAAGGAGTAAAAACAAATTTATAAAGATTGATTTTAAGAGCATCTGTATTGACATTTTGCGCCTTAAAAAGCTCAAAACTTTCAAGTGCATCAGATATTGAATAATCACTATTACTAGCAACCCCTTCTATAATCTTTGGTTTAAAACCCTCAAGTGATTTAAGCTCGGAGAAATCTTGTATCTTTAAACCATCATTAGCAAGTTCATAATTTTTAGGTAATAATGTAATATTACCATCTCGCAAAATCCAACTTTCACCTTCAAAATAAGCATTTTTAGCACTTACAAAAGAGCTTAAATTTAAATCATTGATATTAAAAATTTTTATATTTTGAGCACTATTTTGTCCATTGTTTATCTTTGAAATATAAACAAAATTATTGTTAAATTTCAAAAACACTTCTCCACTTTGATTCATAATAGTGCCATTTTTTAAAATATTTCTCTTATAATCATTTGCATAAGCAAAAGAAGTAAAATTCAATCCTATATAAATACAACAAAAAAATAAAGCCCATAAAAAAGGAAATAAAATAACATAATTTCTGCTCAGTCCTAACGCATAAAGACTTACAAATTCATTTGCTCTGATCATAGAAATCAAAGAAACTACCAAAGCAAAAATCAAAGAAATGGGTAATACATAAGGCACTGCCGAGAAAGATAAAAACATAATATAAAGCAAATCAAGATTTGCGGCTTTTGGTAGATCTTTAAAATTTAAGAGCAAATCAATACCGCAATAAAAACCAAGTAAAGAAAAAAATATAATAAAAAAATTTTTTAGATAAATCCCTGAAATAAAACGAAAAAATATCCACATCTTAAGCCTTTAGGCTGTATTTGGATGATATAGCAGACAAATCATCATTTTCAATAAGCTCAAGCAAAGCTTTTTTTGTATGCTCTAAAACTTTGCTTAAGGTTATTTCTTCTTCGGGTTTAAATTTACCTAAAACATGAGAAATCACATTTTCACCCTTTCCCACTCCTATACGCACTCTTTCATAATCATTTCCACATAAAGTATCTATGCTTTTAAGTCCATTATGTCCACCACTTGAACCGCCTTTTTTAAAGCGCAAGGATCCTAAATTTATATCTATATCATCATGGATAACTATCATTCTTTCGCATTTATAAAAATCATTCACTGCTTTTACACTAAGTCCTGAATTATTCATATAAGTGCTAGGTTTAAGAAGAAGTAAAGAAGAACCTATTTTAAAAAGTTCTCCTTTAAATTTAGAGTTTGTAAGATTTGTAAAATTGCTTTCTTTTAAAAGCAAGTCAATTAGCATAAAACCGACATTATGACGGGTATTTTCATACTCTACGCCTATATTGCCAAGCCCTACGACTAAAATCATCTAGCTTTTTCTACGCCTACAACCGCTACTCTATCAGCATCAATTATAGTTACTCCTGCAGGAACTACAATATCACGAACAAGTAAAGCATCACCCACATCAAGTTTACTTACATCAAGTTCGAAGAAATTTGGTAAATTTTCAGCTGCACATTTTACTTTTAATCTTCTTTTTGATTGGATTAAAACACCTTTATTTTTAAGACCTATAGCTGTTCCTGTGATTTTAACTGGAACCATGTATTTAGAAATCACACCTTTTTGTGCAACTTTTAAATCCACATGTTTAAGTTCTGCAGTTACAGGATCTTTTTGATAATCCACAACTACAACGCTTAAAGTTTGAGAACCTACTTTTACATCAAAAATTAAAGTAGTTTTTTTACGAACTTCTTTAATAAACTCATTTACTTTAAAAGCGGCATTGATATTTTCTAATCCTTTTCCATAGATGTTTGCGATTAGATAACCATCTCTTTTTAAAGCTTTAGCAGCTTTTCTACCGATACTCTCTCTAACGATACCTTCTAACATCTTTTGTCCTTTCTTAAAAAATGAGCTTTGATTATATCTAATTTTGGCTTATGGAAAAGTAAATTTATAGCTTCTTTTAATTTCTTTAAGATATAATTTGTTTTACAAATATTATGTTAATTTAAGGCTTCATGTGAATGAAAAATTCAATATCAATATAGCTTGGTTTTTAATAATCTTAGGTGGGATTATAGAATGCTTTTGGGTAAGCGGACTTAAATATTCTACAGAAATTTGGCATTATATTTTAACAGCCATTGGAGTTTGTATTTCTTTTACTTGTTTTTTAAAAGCTTGTGAAAGACTTGAAGTAAGCATTACTTATAGTGTTTTTGTAGGCATTGGCACTATAGGAGTGGTTTTAAATGAAATGTTTATTTTTAACGAGGCTGTTTCTGTAATTAAACTTGTGCTTATAGCGATTTTACTTTTAAGCATTATAGCCCTTAAACGGGTAAGCAAGGAAGCTTAGTTATGGAATGGTTTTATTTGTTTTTAGCTACTGCTTGTGAAATTTTTGGTGTGGTAATCATGAAAGAACTTGTAAGCACTAAAAACAAGCTTTACCTTTTGGCTTTGATAGTGTGTTTTGGATTTTCTTTTACTTTTTTAAGTTTAAGTATGCAAAATATCGCTATGAGTGTTGCTTATGCTATATGGACAGGAGCTGGAACCGCTGGTGGGGTAATGATAGGAGTGCTTTTTTATAAAGAAAGTAAAAGTTTTTTAAAACTTTTTTTAATCACTGTGATTATTGCTTGTACAGTGGGTTTAAAATTTCTTTCTTAAGGATTTTTTGTGCAAATTTATGTAAGTGGAATACATACTGATGTAGGAAAAACACATTTTAGTGCAGCTTTTTGTGCGAATTTTAACTATGATTATTTTAAACTCATTCAAGCAGGAACTCCAACAGATAGCGAGTTTATTGCAAAATTTAGCCCAAAAACAAAGGTTTTTAAAGAAGGTATTTTT
Organism: Campylobacter sp. BCW_6877; assembly: GCF_001762445.1. NCBI lineage: Bacteria > Pseudomonadati > Campylobacterota > Epsilonproteobacteria > Campylobacterales > Campylobacteraceae > Campylobacter > Campylobacter sp. BCW_6877. Next base: position 112,235 of record NZ_MJWW01000031.1, read on the forward strand.
TTGCAAACTCCAGCTTCTCCTCATCTTGGAAAAATCAAAGAAAAGCTTGATTATAAAGCTCGAGATATCATTTTACCAAAAAGTAAGAACCTACTTATTGAGCTTGCGGGTGGGCTTTTTTCTCCTATGGATGAAAATTACACTATGATTGATTTTATGAATATTTTTAAACACCCTACGATTTTAGTAGCAAAATACTATCTTGGAAGTATTAATCATATCTTGCTTAGCATTGAAGCTTTAAAGCAAAGAAATATCAATCTTTTAGCCCTTATAATGATGGGCAAAAAAGATACCTTGCAAGATGATTTTATAAAAAATTATGCAAAAATTCCTATAATCAATCTTGATTTTTTTGATGAAAATAGTATTTTAAATAAAGATTTTAAGGAACAAATGCAAGAAATTTTACAACTTAAAATTCCTTAAAAATCTGCTCTAAACTTTCCACCACATAAACGATTTGTTCTTTTGTGATGATGTAAGGAGGCATAAAATATATAGTGTTTGCTAAAGGTCTTAAAAGCAAGCCTTTTTCTAAGGCTTTTTGAAATACAAAAAGTCCCACGCGTTCGTGTTTATGGCTTAAAATGTCAAAAGCACTAATCATTCCGCAAGTTCTAAAATTTCCTAAAAAATCAAATTTTTTAAGTTTTGAAAATTCTTGCTGGATAAAGGTACTTAAAATTTGATTTTTTTCTAAAATATTTTCATTTTCAAAGATATCTAAAACCGCATTAGCTGCTGCACAAGCTAAGGTATTTCCCGTATAGCTATGAGAATGTAAAAAAGCCTTTTGGCTTTCATAAGTATCATAAAAAGCATTATAAATTTCATCTCTTGTAAGCACTACAGAAAGTGGCATAAATCCACCCGTTATCCCTTTTGAAAGGCAGATAAAATCAGGGCTTTGTTTGCATTGATGTAAGGCAAACAAAGTTCCTGTGCGTCCAAAGCCTACTGCAATTTCATCAAAAATCACTTGCACATTAAAAGCATGACAAAGCTTGATCGCTTCATCGATAAAGCTAGCTTCATACATATGCATATTTCCTGCACATTGCACCAAGGGTTCAAGTATAAAAGCACAAATTTCACTTGCATTTTTTTCTAAAATATCTTTTAAAATTTCAAGCTCTTTAGTATAGTCTTTACCTTGTGGCACAGGAGTGCTTAAACACTCTAAAAGCAAGGCTTTGTAAGTATCTTTATAAAGTGCAATATCACCCACACTTAAAGCCCCTAAGGTTTCGCCATGATAGGAATTGCTTAGGGATAAAAATTTATTTTTTTTCAAACCTTTATTTAAATGATAATGAAAACTCATTTTAAGTGCTACTTCAATGGCGCTTGAGCCATTATCTGCATAAAAACATTTATTAAAATCACGCCCCACTTTTTCACAAAGTCTAGCCGAAAGTTTGATGATAGGCTCATGTGTAAAACCTGCTAAAATCACATGTTCAAGCTCATTAACTTGTTTTTTAATGGCATTTGCGATTTTTTCATTACAATGACCAAAAAGATTTACCCACCAAGAACTCACACAATCCATATAAGCTTTATCATCAAAATCATAAAGCCACACGCCTTTTGCTGTTTTTATAGGGATTAAAGGTAGGGTTTCGTGATCTTTCATTTGTGTGCAAGGGTGCCAAATGTGTTTTAAATCGAGATTTTTTAAGATTTGATTTTGCATTATAACTTCTTTTTTAAAAATATTTTGGCAAAATAATACTTTAAATTTTTAAATTTACAGGAAAAAAATGAAGCTTGAAAAAATTTTGCAAGATCTAGAGCAAAATCACAATCTAAGAACTCTAACGCCTTTAAAACATGAAAATAAATTTGTTTATAAGCAAGATCAAAAACTTTTAAATTTAGCAGGAAATGATTATCTTTATTTGGCGTCTTCTAAAGAGTTAAAAGCTGAGTTTTTAAATACCTTAAAAGAGCAAGATTTGTTTTTTTCAAGTTCGAGTTCAAGAAGTTTGAGTGGAAATTTTGAAATTTATGAAGAATTAGAAAGTTTTTTAAAGACTAAATTTAAAGATAAGGAAATTTTACATTTTAATAGTGGTTATCATCTAAATATCTCTTGTATAGCAGCACTTTCTAGCGTTTCTAAGACGCTTTTTTTAACCGATAAATTTATTCATGCAAGTATGATTGATGGTTTAAGACTTGGCGGAGCTGATTTTTTTCGTTTTCATCATAAAGATATGAATCATTTAGAGAGTTTAATCCAAAAACATTATGAAAATTATGAAAATATCATCGTTTTAAGCGAAGCTTTGTTTAGTATGGATGGAGATTTTAGCGATTTTAAAACTTTGTGTGAGCTTAAAAAACATTATGATAAAATTAAGCTTTATATAGATGAAGCACACAGCGTGGGTTGTTTTGATAAAGAGGGTTTGGGGCTTGTTAAAAAACTAGCCTTAGAAAATGAAGTGGATTTTTTGGTTTTTACCTTTGGAAAAGCCCTTGCTTCCATAGGTGCTTGTATGATATGTGATGAAAAATATAAAAAATTTTTCATCAACAAAGCTAGAGCTTTTATTTATTCTACAGCCTTGCCACCTATTAATGTAGCTTGGACACAATTTATTTTTAAAAAAATACCTTGTTTTAAGAAAGAAAGAGAAAAATTAGAACTTTTAAGCACTTTTTTTAAAAGTAAATTGCAAGAAAAAAATCACACTGTTTTAGGCGATGCTTATATCATTTGCTTACTTTTAGGTGAAAATAAAAAAGCCTTAGAAATTTCACAAAAACTCCAAAAAGCTGGATTTTTTGCTCCTGCGATCAAAGAACCTACCGTGCCAAAGAATAAAGCCAGAATTCGTTTTTCCTTACATGCAGGACTTAACACAGAAGAACTTGAAAGGATAATAGAGCTTTTATGAAATATGAATTTTTATGTAAAAATCCTGATTCAAAAAAACTTATAGTGATATTTGGAGGATTTGCTTCACATCCTAGTCATTTTTCGCATTTAAAAAGCAATAAAAATGTGATTTTATTTTATGATTATGAAAATTTTGATTTAAATTTTGATTTCAAAGCTTTTGATGAACTTTTTTTAATCGCTTTTTCTATGGGGGTTTGCGTAGCAAATAGACTTTTAAAAGAGCTTAATTTTAAACAAAAAATAGCCATAAATGGCACAAATTTAGGTATAGATAAATCAAAAGGAATTCATCCTACAATTTTTAAAAAAACCCTGCAAAATTTTAAATTAGAAAATTTCAAAGAAGTTTTATTTGAAGAACACAAAAGCTTAGTCAAAGATTTTATTTTTAAAGATGAAAAAGCTTTAAAAATAGAACTTGAAAAACTTTTTGACTTTGCTTTAACAAAACAAGAAGAAAATTTGCTTTGGGATAAGGTTTATTCAAGTAAAGAAGATAAAATTTTTCCACCAAATACTTTAAAAAATGCTTTTTCAAAACTTATTTTTTTAGATGAACCGCATTTTGCTTTTTTTGATTTTAAAACTTGGGATGAAATTTGAATTTTTTAAAAGCAAAAGATTATGAAAAACATGCAAAAGTGCAAGATTTTATGGGTTTAAAACTTTGTGAAATTTTAAAAGATTTAAAAATTTCACATTTTGAAAAAGTGTTTGAATTTGGTTGTGGTAGAGGTGAATTTAGCAAAAAACTTCAAAATTTCATTACTTTTAATGAGTATTTAAGAAACGATATTTTAGATTTTAAAGAAAATTCTAATATTTTAATTTTTAATATGAATGAAATTGCAAAACAGGATTTAAGTAAAGAGAAATTTGATCTTATTGTTTCAAATGCAACTTTGCAATGGCTTGATTTAAAACGCATTATACCAAGTCTTAGGGATATGCTGAATCAAAATGGGATTTTACTTCTTTCTACTTTTGCAAAACAAAATTTAAAAGAAATCAAACAAAGCACGGGTTTTGGTTTAAATTATTTTAGCTTAAATGAATTAGAGCAAATTTTTAAAATCTATTTTGATGAAGTAAAAATCACTCAAGAACTCATAAAATTAAGTTTTAATAATGCTTTAGATGTTTTTAGACATTTAAAATTTAGCGGTGTAAATTCTTTAGGATTTTATCCTTTAAATAAAGGTTTTTTAAAAGAATTTGAAGAAAAATTTCAAAACAAACTCACTTATCATCCTGTATTTATTTTATGCAAAAATGATATAAAATGAATTTTTTGTGTTATAATCCAAAAATTAAATTTTTACACAAGGAAAACTAAATGAAAAAGTTTATAGTATTTTTTGGGATTTTGTTTTTTACCTTACATCTAAATGCACAAAATTTAAGCATTTTTGTAGCTTCTTCAGCTTCAAAGGCAATGAGTGAAGTTAAAGATGAGTTTTTGAAAACACATCCAGAAGATAAAATAGAATTGGTTTTTGGTGCTTCTGGAAAATATTATGAGCTTTTAAAACAAGGAAGAGAATTTGATCTCTTTTTTTCAGCGGATACTAAATATGCTAAGGCTATTTATGATGATAAAAATGCCTTAATAAAGCCAAAAGTTTATGTTTTAGGAGTTTTGGCTTTGTATAGTTTGGATGAAAATTTACTCCAAGGAGGTGTTGAAAATTTAAAAGAAAAGGCAGGTAAAATCACGCATCTAAGCATAGCCAATCCTAAAGTAGCTCCTTATGGAGTAGCGGCTAAAGAAGTGCTTGAAAATTTGGATTTAAATGAGCTTTTTAAGGATAAAATCGTTTTAGGTGAAAATATCTCAGTGCCTGTTTTACATGTAGATAGTAAAAATGCAGATATAGCTATAGTGGCTTATTCTTTAGTTTCTCCTATTAATCATCCTAAAGGTAAAACAAGTATTATTAATCCAAAGTATTTTAGCCCTTTAGAGCAAAGTTATGTCATCACAAAATATGCTAAGAATAAAAAATTAGCCTTTGAATTTAGCGAATTTATTGGCTCTTTAAAAGCAAAAGAGATTTTTAAAAAATACGGATTTAGCACACCATGAACCTTATAAAAGGACAAATTTGTGAGCTTTTAAATCAAGAGGATATAGTTATTGTTAAAATACTTTCTAAAGAAGTGATTTTTAGTGTTTTAATGCTTGAATTAAAATCTTTAGAAAATTTAAAAATTGGTGCGAGTGTAGAACTTCTTTTTAAAGAGCATGAGCTTTGTTTTAGCACAAGTAAAACTCTTTTAAGTGTTGAAAATTCTTTTTTAGCTAAAATTACAAAAATTAAAAAAGGCGAACTTTTGTATCAGATATTTTTTGATTTTAAAGATAACGAGCTTTCTAGTATCATCACCAAAGAAAAAGCTTTAGAACTTGAACTTTGTGAAAATCAAGAATGGCTTTGTTTTGTAAAAGCAAATGATATTGTATTAAGGAGTCATAATGCTTAATCCAGCTTTTTTACAAACCCTTTATCTTACTTTTAAACTTGCTTTTATCACGACTTTTATTCTTTTTTTTATTGGTGTATTTTTAGCTTATTTGTTAAGTTTTGTGCGTTTTCCTTTTAAAACAATCCTTCAAAGCTTTATTTCTTTGCCTTTGATTTTACCTCCTAGTGTTTTGGGATTTTATTTGCTTGTAACTTTTTCGGCTAATAGTTTTTTAGGGCAAGTTTTAAAAGAATATTTTAATCTTTCTTTGGTTTTTAGTTTTGAAGGTCTTGTTTTTGCTTCTTTAATTTTTTCTTTGCCTTTTATGGTAAATCCTTTGCAAAGTGCCTTTTCATCGATCAATCCAAATTTGCTCGATGCTTCTTATAGTTTAGGTAAAGGTAAAATTTATACTCTTTTTAGAGTGATTTTACCTAATTCTAAAGCAGGAATTTTTAGTGCTTGTGCGATGAGTTTTGCCCATACTGTGGGTGAATTTGGAGTCGTGATGATGATAGGAGGACATAAACAAGGTGAAACTTTAGTAGCTAGTATAGCTATTTATGATGAACTTGAAATCTTAAACTATAGCTTGGCACATCAATATGCTTTTATATTGTTTATTTTTTCTTTTTTAGTGCTTTTTAGTCTTTATTTTGTCAATAAAAAAATGAGTTTTCAATGATAAAAATTAATATCAATCATCCTATGAATACTGCCAAAGGAAGACTGGATTTAAATTTTAAAAAAGATATAGAATCAGGAAAAATTACCGCACTTTTTGGCGAAAGCGGAGCAGGAAAAACCACTCTTTTAAAAATCATAGCAGGACTTATAGAGCCTAAATTGGGGCGTATAGAAGTAGATAATGAACTTTGGTTTGATTCTTCAAAAAATTTTAGTTTAGCTTTGCAAAAAAGAAAAATCGGTTTTGTTTTTCAAGATTATGCGCTTTTTCCAAATATGAATGTAAAAGAAAATATCGCCTATGCCACTAGTTCTAAGACAAAGATTAGTGAGCTTTTAGCCTTAATGGGTCTTGAAAATTTGGCTAAAATTTATCCTAAACATTTAAGCGGAGGACAAGCACAAAGAGTGGCCTTAGCAAGAGCTTTAGCAAGGGAACCAAAAATTTTGCTTTTAGACGAGCCTTTGAGTGCTTTGGATTTTAAAATGCGTGCCAATTTACAAGATGAATTGGCTAAAATTTTAGAATATTTTAAGATAAGCACTTTATTAGTCAGTCACGATCTAACTGAAATTTATAAGTTAAGTCATAGAATTTTAGAACTTAAAAATGGAAAAATCATTAAGGATTTTCCTAAAAATGAATTTTTTACTCATTCAAGTATTAGTGCAAAATTGCGTTTGAGTGCAACTTTGCTAGAAATTAAAAAAAGTGATATTTTAGTGGTTTTAACCTTGCTTTTAAATCAAGATATTATTAAAATCACTCTTAGTGAAGAGGAATTTTTAAAAGCTTATCAAGATATAAAAATAGGCGATACTCTCATACTTTCAGTAAAAGCTTTTAATCCTATTATTGTTGGAAAAATTAGCTAAATACTTATTTAATAATTTTCCCTTATTTTAATATTTTTAATGTCCTTTATATCAACATTTAAAGCAAAAGATAAAATTTTGTTTTCAGTCTTTACAAATCCAACAATCCAAGCTAAATTGATATTATCATTAAAACCTGTTTTAGCATAAATTTTTTGGATTTTATCTTCCTTAAAAAGAATAATTTCTTTAACTTCTTCTTGAATTTTTTTAGAAAAAGGTAAAGAATTTTGCGAAAATTTAAAAAGTAAATCAGCTTGATTTTTTGCAGAAATTTGTAAAGAATTATCTAGCCAAAAAGTATCGATTTTTGAAATTTTTGCATTTCCATAAGAAAGTTTATTTAAGCTTTCTTGCATGGTTTTAAGTCCTATTTTTCTTGCCAATTCTTTAAAAGCAGGCACTTGAGAGCGTTTTATAGCTGAGCTTAAACTAGCATCTTGTTTCCAAGAGGGCAAAAATACTTTTTCGCCCTTATAATGATAAAAAATTTCCTTTGTATCTCTAACTACACCATTATCAAGCGCAATTAAAGCATTAAAAATTTTAAAAGTTGAAGCAGGAGAAAAGGCTTGTTTAGCTCTTTGAAAATCATTACTTGCATAATTTTTTCCATCAAAGACTATAAAAGTCCCACTTGTATTATAATCTTTAAAAAAATTACCAAGTATTTTATCCTCTCCAATGGCTATATTCAAAAACAATATAAATACAATAAAATTTCTCATTGCTCTTTATATTTTGATAAGACTTTTCTCATTGCTAAACTTGCTAAAGCCAAACCAAAAGAAGCTGTTACACCCATAAAAGAACCCAAATCTTTACAATGTGCTTCTTCATCAGAAAATACCACATCAAAATTTCCCTTAAAACCTGATTTTCTAAGCTCATAACGGAATTTTTTAGCTAAAGCATCGCCGTGAGTTTTAAAAATACTTGTAGTTTTAATGCGTGTTGGATCAAGCTTTCTAGCTCCACCTGTTGAAGAGATAAAAATTTGTTTTTTAAAATCTATAAGATGAGCCAAAGCTACTTTTACAGGGATATCATCAATGGCATCTATGATAAGATCAAACTCGCTTAAATCAAAATTTTCTAAAAAATCTTCATCGATTTTGCTGACTATACCTTTAGCCTTGTAAATTCTTTCAAATACTTTAGCTTTTTCTTCGCCTATATTTTCGCTATGAATTTGGCGATTTTGATTGGTGATTTCAAATTTATCCGCATCGATTAAAGTAAGGTTTTTAAAACCGCTACGATAAAGTGCATCAACGCAAATTCCACCCACTCCACCAAGTCCGCAAACCAGAACTTTTGTTTGTGAAATTTTTTGAAATTTTTCTTCTCCAACTAGCCATTTTATACGTGTAAATCTATCATTCATCATTTGCCTTTAACCATTTTTTAACTTTTTTCATTTTTTCATAAGCTGTAAGATCCAGCATTATAGGGGTTATTGTAGCGTAGCCTTTTTTAAGTAAGACAATATCGCTATTTTTCTCATCTTCAAAGTCTAAATTCGCTGCTGCAAGCCAATAATACTCAACTCCTCTCGGATTGACATTTGAGTGGGCTTCAAAATTATAAACCCTTTTGCCTGCTTTACAAATTTTAATGCCTTTGATTTTTGATTTTGCAGGAAAATTGATATTTAAAAATTCTTTTTTTTCCAAAGGAAAACCTTTATCAAAAATATTTTGAATGATTTTTTTGGTAATTTTTAAAGCATTTTTATAGTCTAGTTCTTTTTCGCTTTTTTTATAAAATTGAGAAAGAGCGATAGCAGGAATTCCTTGTAAAACCGCCTCCATAGCTCCTGCACAAGTTCCTGAGTAGGTAATATCTTCACCTACGTTTGCTCCTTTGTTAATCCCACTGATTACAAGATCAGGCAAGCGTGTTTTATAAAGTGCGTGAAGCGCAAGATAAATACAATCTGCTGGAGTGCCATCATCAAGCTTGTAAAATCTTTTTCCTACTTTAACAAAACGCAAAGGTTTGGTTAGGGTTATGGAGTGTGAACAAGCTGATTTTTCACTAGCAGGAGCTACTATGGTGATCTTGGCTTTAAATTCTTTTTTTAACATCTTAATGAGTTTTTTAAGTCCTTCGCTTTCATAGCCATCGTCATTAGTGATAAGAATTTCTTTCATTGCTTTTCCTTATTGGATATTTTAACATAAAAAGCTTTAAGAATAAACACAAACAAAGCTATATAGAAATGTTCTTTATAATTAATTCGTTTATTCTCAACTCAATAAAGCAATTCACAATTAACTTAAAATCAACTTAATTTTTATTATTTAGTCCAATCTACACTTTAAAATCACGATTTTAATCGTAACTCTTCTAATGTTCAAATATTTTAAATTCCATACTCATTTATATTTTTATTCTTAAAAACTTAAAATTCCATAGTTTAAATTTTAATAATAAAAAAACTTTTTTTATTATTAAAATTAACTTTCATTTTGATATTAATATATTTTTTTATAACTATAATTTTTCCAAAAAATTAAAATTTTATTCTTTTATAGAAGACAATTATTTAATCTTAAATTATAATTTTTTATACATTTTTAAAATTATATTATTATACTTATCGATATCTTAATTCACTCAAGGAGAAAAAATGCAAAAATTTCATTCTATGATAGTATTAAGCTTATTATTGATATTTTTTATCGGATGCTCTTCTAAAGAGCTTAATCCTCTGGGACGATCTTATGGTGATTTACATGATAGCGATCCGCTTAAAATAGGAAAAACACCTACAATACCAGCCAAACAAGAAACTCCTGCTTTAGTTGATGGTTCAGATTTGATACCAAAAGATGTTCCTTTAGAACCACCTGTAATAAAAACAAATACTTTTAAAGGTAATGATTTTATTAAAGGACCTTCGCCTAGAACGCAATCAAACGGAGAATTTAACAATGTTCCTGTATATGAAAACAGAGGATATTTTAGTGATTACATAACCATAATGGGTCCATCAGGAGCAGCTTTAACTGTATGGGCTTTAAGACCAGGAAATTGGATATGGGGTTATACATTATATTCAAGCAGACCTTTTGGCGATGCAAATGTATGGCAGCTTATAGAATTTCCTCAAAATAAAGTTATGATTAAAAATGTCAAAACACTCACATGTCTAAATGCTTATGGCGAAGGGATCGTCCATTACCCTTGCGATCAAAGTAATTACGCTCAATTTTGGACCCTTCTTCCTATGGACAACGGTGCATATCAAATTCAAAATTTAGCGACCAAGCAATGTATTCAAACGCCGATACATGATGTTATGAAAGAATTTAATTTAAGCTATTATAAAATATTTCTCACCGAATGTGTAAAATCAGGAGAAAAAAATTTAGATAGACAGTGGTACATAGCACCTCCTACCTATACCGCTCGAAATCCTTATAGATAATTCAATTGGAGTTGAATATGAAAAAAATATTATTGATTATTTTAAGTATCAATTTGAGTTTTGCTTCTTTAGAAGATTATAATGTTGGAACATGGAATTTGCAAGGTTCTTCAGCATCAACAGAAAGTAAATGGAATATTAGCATTAGACAACTTGTTACAGGAAGCAACCCTATGGATGTTTTAGCCGTCCAAGAAGCAGGAGTTTTACCGTCTACCGCAACGATGACTCAAAGACAAGTCCAACCTGTTGGTGTGGGTATTCCTATTCATGAATACGAATGGAATTTGGGAACTTCATCGCGTCCTAATTCAGTATTTATATATTATTCAAGAATTGATGTAGGAGCAAATAGAGTTAATATGGCAATAGTAAGTAGAAGACAAGCGGATGAAGTAATTGTTTTACCTCCTCCAACCGTTGCTTCAAGACCTATCATAGGAATCCGTATTTGCAATGATGTATTTTTTAACGCACATGCTTTAGCAAGAGGTGGAAATGATGCAGGAGCTATAGTTACTGCTGTTGATATGCATTTTAGAAATATGCCTCTGATTAATTGGATGATCTTGGGAGATTTTAATAGAGATCCAAATTCATTAATGTCTTTATTAGATCAAGGATTAAGAAACCGAGTACATTTTGTTTCTCCTGCATCTTATACTCAAGCAAGTGGTGGTGTTCTTGATTACGCTGTTACAGGAAATTCTGATACAACCAGAAGATATACTCCCCCAGCTATACTAGCTATACTAGCTGCTGCTGGACTTAGAACATTTTTAGCTTCAGATCATTTTCCTGTGAATTTTAGAAAATTTTTTTAATATAAGGTGTTGTATGAAAAAAATTGTTATTTTAATATTGGTTTTATTAAGCTTATCTAAATCTATCGAAGAACCTGGCGATTTATCTGATTTTACACCAATGTTTACTATTAGATCCTTACAGACAGGAATTAGTTTAAGCCCTTTTAGAGAGACTTCAGAAGATTTAAAAGACCAAAATTGGATCTTAAGAGAAATTATACTTAGCGATGAATTAAAACAAAAAGATGAATTAGGGGAATTGTTACGCTTTGGTTATGTGCAATTTGTAAATCCAAACGATGATGATATTTGTTTGGCGATACTAGAAAGTGGTTTTTTTGGAGGGAAATCATGCAAACAAGATTTAAAAGATGGAAAGTTAGAAACTATATTTTCTATTATGCCAACAACTAGCTCAGCAGTTCAAATAAGATCTTTAGTTGAAGGTGGAAGAGAATGTATAAAAATATTTTACAACCCAAATGTTCCAATAGAAAAACGTTTTGGTATACAACCATGTACTTTAGATTCAGCTTTATTTTTAGATTTAAATGAATTAATGTTTTTTACCCCAGCTATTATAGAAGCAACCCCTATTTATTAATTACTTGCAAGCAAGCTAAAATAAAAGCTTGCGAGTAATTAAAATATTTAATAAATCGATGCAATATATGTTTATAAATATTAAGAAAATTTTCAGAAAATACTACTGGAGAAAATAAACCTTCATATACACTTTTAGCGTATATTCTTGCATAACTTCTTTTAATTAAGCCAAAATAAGATAAAATGTTTAAAATATTGATAAGGAAATTTTTTGAAAACCTTTTTAGTTTGTGCTTTAGAGCCTTCAGCAAATTTGCATTTAAAAGAAGTTTTAAAAGCTTATAAAAAAGATTTTGGCGAATTTGAAATTCATGGGATTTATGATGAGAGCTTATGCAAAGAATTTGATCTAAATTCTAAGCCACTTTATAGCTCACATGAATTTAGTGCTATGGGTTTTATAGAAGTTTTACCTTTGATTTTTAAAGCAAAAAAAGCTATAAAAGAGCTTGTAAATTTAAGTTTTACTCAAAAAATAGATGGGATTTTATGTATAGATTCGCCCGCTTTTAACATACCTTTTTCTAAAGCTTTAAAAAAAGCAGGCAGTAAAATTCCGCGCATTTATTATATTTTACCTCAAGTTTGGGCATGGAAAAAAAGTCGCATACCTATCATAGAAAGTCATTTTGATATTTTAGCTTCTATTTTGCCTTTTGATAATCAGTTTTTTAACAAAAGCACTTATGTAGGCCATCCTCTTTTAGATGAGATAAAAGAATTTAAAAATAAAGAAGACATTAATCTTACATTTTCAAAAAAAGATGATGAAAAAACTATAGCCTTTTTACCAGGTTCAAGGCGTAGTGAAATTAAGCGTTTAATGCCTATTTTTAAGGAACTCTCGCAAAAATTTAAGGGTGAAAAAATTCTTTGCGTTCCCCCATTTAATCTTGAAAAATTAGAAATTTATAGTGATATTAGCGAATTTAAAATAGAAAGCCATACTCCAAAAGTACTTAAAAAAGCTGATTTTGCCTTTATTTGTAGCGGAACGGCTACTTTAGAAGCAGCTTTAGTGGGAACTCCTTTTATCCTTACTTACAAAGCAAAAGCGATTGATATTTTTATCGCAAAACTTTTTGTAAAATTAAAACATATAGGACTTGCAAATATTTTTTGTGATTTTGCTGGAAAAGAAGCTTTAAATCCCGAATTTTTACAAGATGAAGTCAATGTTTTAAATTTATATGAAGCTTATAATAAATATGATTATAAGGCATTTTTTGCTAAAGTTGATTTTTTAAAAGAGTATTTAAATTTTGGAAGTGCTAAAAATTTAGCAAAAATCCTAAGCGAAATATAAAAGGATAAATCATGCAAAAAGAACCAATGAGTCAATTTGGCTATGATAAATTAGCCGCAGAATTAAAAGATTTGAAAGATAATCAACGTCCCGCTGTTGTAATAGAAATCGATACAGCAAGAAGTCATGGGGATTTAAAAGAAAATGCGGAATACCATGCTGCAAGAGAAAAACAAGCTTTAATTGAAAGTCGTATAGCAGAGCTTAGTGACTTGCTAGCAAGAGCTCAAGTGATCGATCCTTCAAGCTATGAACATGATAGTGTGAAATTTGGCTCAAGTGTTGTGATCATGGATTTGGATACAGAAAAAGAAAGCAAATATACTCTAGTAGGAATTTGCGAAGGAGATTTAGATAAGGGTTATATTTCCATCGCATCTCCAATAGCAAAAGCTATGCTTGGGAAAAAAGAAGGAGATGATTTTAAAGTGCGTTTGCCAAAAGGTGAGAGTGAATTTGAAATCCTTTCTATAAATTATGAGCCTTTGAAATTTTAAGGATAAAAAATTTTACTACAAAATGGAGCGATTTTAATCGCGGATGCTCATGAAAATGAACAGAGAAAGGGATTTTGGGAATTTTTACAAACCTTAAAAAAAGGTAAAATTTCCACCCCTCAACTCATACTTATGGGTGATATTTTTGATTTACTTATAGGTGAAATCTCTGCTACACATGAATTTGCTAAACCTTACATAGAACTTTTAGAAGAATTGGCCTTAAAGATTGAAATTATCTACTTAGAAGGCAATCATGATTTTAATCTTTCTTGTTTTTTTAAAAGGGTAAAAATTTTTAACTTACAAAAGCAACCCATAAAGCTTAGTTTGCATACAAGTAAAGGTAATAATCTTGTTTTAAATAACGCTTTTATAAAATTAGCTCACGGAGATATTTTTTTACCACCTCTTTTACAATTTACTCTTAAAATATTAAGAAATCATTATTTGCTTATATTTTTGAATTTTTTAAATATTATTACTTGTAATTTTATTTCAAATAAAATTCTTCAAAATCAAAACAAAAAAAACCTTTTTTATCAAATAAAAGATTTTGAAAATTTAGCAAAAAAAAGATATGAAAGATATGAAAATTTAGGATTTTGGGTATGTGAAGGACACTATCATCAAAATCATCAAATCAACAAAGAAAACATTAAATATCTTAACTTAGCTAGTTTTGCATATGAGAGAAGTTTTTTTGTAGTAGAATATCAACAAGAAATCAAATTTCGAGAACAGAAATTGAGGGGTCAAAATGTTTGATGAAAATATCGTGAAAACGGGTTCAAATGAAATGGAGCTTGTCGATTTCCGTATCTTTAAGCAAGGACACGATAAAGTCTATGAAGGAATTTATGGTGTAAATGTTTCTAAGGTAAGGGAAATTATAAAAATCCCAAGCCTTACAGAACTTCCAGGTGTACCTGATTACATCGAAGGTATCTTTGATCTTCGTGGAGTGGTTATACCTGTAGTCAATCTTGCCAAATGGATGCAAATCACTGAGCCAGAAAGCGCTATGCTAAAACCTAGAGTTATTATCACTGAATTTAGCAATATTCTTATTGGTTTTATAGTTCACGAAGCAAAAAGAATTCGTAGAATAAACTGGAAGGATATAGAACCAGCAACTTTTTCTACAGGATCAGGTGCTTTAGATAAAGGTAAAATCACAGGTGTAACACGCATTGAAAATGATGAAGTGTTGCTAATTTTAGATCTTGAAAGTGTTGTTGAAGATTTAGGAATTTACGCTCCAAAAACAGATATAGATTTTGGAAAAATAGAAAAATTTACTGGAACAGCACTTATACTTGATGACAGCATGACTGCTAGAAAACGCGTCAAAGAAATGATGCAACAGATGGGCTTTCAAGTTGTTGAAGCTAAAGACGGCGTAGAGGGCATAAACAAATTAGAAGAATTAAGCCAAGTTTATGGTGAAAGTTTAAATGATACTTTAAAAATTATAGTAAGCGATGTCGAAATGCCACAAATGGATGGTTTCCACTTTGCTGCACGCATTAAAGAAGATCCAAGATTTAAAGATATTCCTATAGTCTTTAACTCGTCTTTATCAAATGAATTTATGAATGAGAAAGGTGTTCAAGAAGCTGGTGGAGAAGGCTATCTTGTCAAATTTAACGCTAGCGATTTCTTCAATGAAATTGCAAAGGTTATTAAAAAACATCAATCTCAAGAACAGGGGTAAAATATGGAAGATATGCAAGAAATACTTGAAGACTTTTTGGTTGAAGCTTTTGAGCTTGTTGAGCAAATCGACCATGATTTAGTAGAGCTTGAATCAAATCCAGAAGACTTAGAATTATTAAATAGAATTTTCCGTGTTGCGCATACGGTTAAAGGATCATCAAGTTTCTTAAATTTTGATGTTTTAACAAAGTTAACTCACCACATGGAAGATGTTTTAAACAAAGCAAGACATGGCGAGTTAAAAATAACTCCAGATATCATGGATGTAGTTTTAGAGTCTATTGATAGAATGAAAACTCTGCTTAATTCTATTCGCGATAATGGCAACGATACTGCTATTGGTATGGACATAGAACCAATTTGCGCAAGATTAACAGCTATTTCAGAGGGAGAGTCTCCTGTTGCGGCAACAGATTTAAATGAAAAATCTACTCCACAAGCAGAACCAGAAGTACCAAAACAAGAAACAACTACTCCTGAACCTGAAGTAGATGTTAATCAATTAAGTGATTCTGAAGTTGAAGCTGAAATAGAAAGACTTTTAAAAGTTAGAAAAGCTGAAGATCAAGCTCGTCGTGCACAAAAGAAACAAACAACAAATGCAACACCTAAACCGACTAACAATACAGCAAATAAACCTGCAGAAAGTGGAGAGAAAAAGGTTCCTGCTTCAGGTAGCAATGCTAGCAGCATGGATCAAACCATACGCGTGGAAGTAAAAAGATTAGATCACTTAATGAATCTAATTGGGGAGCTTGTTTTAGGCAAAAACCGTTTGCTTAAAATTTATGATGATGTTGAAGAGCGTTATGAAGGAGAAAAATTCCTTGAAGAGCTTAATCAAGTCGTAAGTCAGCTAAGCATCATTACAACCGATGTTCAACTTGCTGTAATGAAAACAAGAATGCAGCCTATAGCAAAAGTTTTCAATAAATTTCCAAGAGTTGTTCGTGATTTGAGTCGTGAATTAGGAAAGCAAATAGAACTTGAAATTACAGGTGAAGAAACTGAACTTGATAAATCTATCGTAGAGGAAATTGGCGATCCTATCATGCATATGATTAGAAATTCATGTGACCATGGTGTTGAGGATCCAGCAACTCGTGCAGCGAATGGAAAACCTGAAAAAGGCATAGTTCAACTTAAAGCTTATAATGAAGGCAATCACATCGTTGTAGAAATTACAGATGATGGTAAAGGACTTGATCCAAATGGCTTAAAAGCAAAAGCTATAGAGAAAAATTTGATTACCGAAAGAGAAGCAGATCAAATGACAGACAAAGAAGCTTTTGCTTTGATTTTCAAACCTGGTTTTTCAACTGCGGCTAAAGTAACAAATGTTTCAGGTCGTGGCGTAGGAATGGATGTTGTTAAAACCAACATCGAAAAACTAAATGGGGTAATTGAAATTGATAGTGAGTTAGGTAAAGGAAGTTCGTTTAAGCTTAAAATTCCTCTTACCTTGGCAATCATTCAATCTTTACTTGTAGGAACTCAAGAGGAATTCTATGCAATTCCACTTGCAAGCGTTCTTGAAACAGTTAGAGTGCCAATTGATGATATCTATACTATCGAAGGTAAAAATGTATTACGCTTAAGAGATGAAGTGCTTTCTCTTGTGAGACTTTCAGATGTATTTGGAGTTAAACAAGTCCTTGAAAGCGGCGATCAAACTTATGTCGTTGTTATAGGGGTAGCAGAAAGCAAGCTTGGTATTATAGTAGATACTCTTGTAGGACAAGAAGAGATAGTTATTAAATCTATGGGTGATTATTTACAAAATATCCAAGGTATAGCAGGAGCTACAATCCGTGGCGATGGTAGAGTGACATTAATCATTGATGTAGGTGCTATGATGGATATGGCCAAAGAAATTAAAGTTGATATTAAAGCGCAATTAGAATCAAGTGCGAAAAAACCTAAAGAACAACCAAGTGATTATAAAGTCTTAATTGTAGATGATTCTAAAATGGATAGAACTTTAATGCAAAAAGCTTTAGAACCGCTAGGAGTTAGTTTAGTTGAAGCAACAAATGGTGTTGAAGCATTGAATATTATAAAATCTGGCGAACATGATATTGATGCAATGCTTATAGATATCGAAATGCCAAGAATGGATGGATACACCTTAGCTGGTGAAATTAGAAAGTATTCTAAATATCGTAACTTACCACTCATTGCAGTTACTTCAAGAACAAGTAAAACTGACCGCTTAAGAGGTGTTGAAGTGGGTATGACTGAATATATCACTAAACCTTATTCTCCAGAATACTTGGAAAATGTGGTTAGAAAAAATTTGAAACTAGGATAAGAATATGAGTAATGAAAAATTAGAGCAAATTTTGCAAAAACAGCAAACTCAGATGGCTGGTCCTGATGTCGATCAAAGAGAAGATGATATCATCCAACTTGTCGGCTTTGTAGTTGGAGATGAGGAATATGCGATTCCAATTCTTAATATACAAGAAATCATCAAACCTATAGAATATACTAGAGTTCCTAGTGTACCTGATTATGTTCTAGGGGTTTTTAATATGCGTGGTAATGTTATGCCACTCATTGATCTAGCTCAACGCTTTCATTTAGGAAGTTCTAAAATGACACCTCAAACAAGATATATTGTTTTAAGAGGTGAGACAAATGGAACTGGAGTTGGAGGAAATGCTGGTTTTGTTATAGATAGATTAACTGAAGCAATTAAAATTCACAGAAACAGAATCGATCCACCACCTGAAACTTTAGTTAAAGACAAAGGTATGATTTATGGTATAGGAAAAAGAGATGAAAATATCTTAACTATACTCAAAGTAGAAGCTTTACTTAAGCGCGAATTTTAATGATTAAACTTTGTGTTTTTGACTTTGACGCTACTTTAATGGATGGTGAAACCATCGATATTTTAGCTACAGCGCATGGCAAGGGTAATCAAACAAGCGAAATTACCCGCCATGCCATGGCTGGAGAGCTTGATTTTTTCGAAAGTCTTCAAAAACGAGTAAGCCTTTTAAAAGGTATATCTTATAAAAAAGTTTTAGAATTAGGTAGCACACTTCCACTAATGCATGGAGCACATGAACTTATCCAATATTTAAAATCTAAAAATATACAAATTGTTATTTTTAGCGGTGGTTTTCATGAAGGCATAGATCCTGCTATGCAAAAACTTGGAATTAACCTCGGTTTTGCAAATTATCTGCATCATAAAAATGACATTTTAACAGGGCTAGTTGGTGGGGAAATGATGTTTTCAAATTCAAAAGGCTTAATGCTACAACGATTAAAAAGCTTTTTAAATTTGAAAACAGATGAAGTGATGTGTGTTGGCGATGGGGCAAATGATTTGGCAATGTTTAACGAAAGTGGATTAAAGATTGCATTTTGTGCTAAAGAAATTTTACGTTCTCAAGCTGATATTTGCGTAGACATAAAAGACTTAAAAGAAATAATAAAGGTAATATAATGAAAAATTTTTCTCTTTGGTGTGATTTTATAGAAAATAGTTTTTTAGATAATGAATTTTTAAATTTATTATCACATGGAATTAATGGCGCCACTTCAAATCCTGCTATTTTTAAAAATGCTATTTTAAATTCTCCAATTTATAAAGATAAAATTCTTAAATTAAAAGGAAAAAAAACAAAAGATATTTATGAAGAATTAGCAATTTCTGATATTCAAAAAGCAGCTGATAAATTAACTCCTCTTTTTTATCAAAAAAACGATGGATTTATAAGTATTGAAATAGATCCAAGACTTCATGATAACACGACTCTTAGTTTAGGCGAAGCTAAAAGACTTTATAGTGCTATTAGCAAAGAAAATGTAATGATTAAAATTCCAGCTACAAAAGCTTCTTATGAAGTAATGTATGAACTTATGAAAAATGGTATTAGCGTCAATGCTACCTTAATTTTTTCTCTTGAACAAAGTCAAAAATGTTTTGAAGCTTTAAATGCAGGTTTAGTCGAATTTAGAAAAAACAATATAGCCTTAAAAGAACAAAATACTAGAACACCGCAAGCTGTTATAAGTATTTTTGTAAGTCGTTTTGATAGACTTTTAAATCCTAAAGCCAAAGAGCAAAATCGTATTGGAATTTTAAATGCAAATTTAGCTTATAACAATATCTACTCAAAAAATGAACCTAATATTCGCACCTTGTTTGCAAGCACTGGAGTTAAAGGAGATGATCTGCCAAAAGACTATTATATCAAAGAACTTCTTTTTGAGAATTCTGTTAATACTGCTCCTCTTGATGCAATAGAGGTATTTAAAGGAAAAATGGATTTTAAAAAACCTTTAATGAATTTTGAAATTTATACAGAACTTAATCAAATCATTTCTCAAAGTGAACGAGAAAAAGCTTGCAATGATTTATTAAGTGATGGCCTAGAGCAATTTTGTATTGCTTTTGAAGATATTTTAAAAGCTCTTTAATTAACGTATTTTTATCATTTTATTCTTTGAAAGTTTTAATATTTTTGATGGGATATTTTCGAAAAATTTCTCATCAAGTATTATATCAGCAACACTTCTAGCCCATTCTTCATCAAATTCTTTTCCATGCTTGTTTGCCGAAGATGAATAAAAATAGCCATTTTTACTTAAAAAATTCGCATGTTTACACTCTTTCACAATACGAATGGCCTGATTATTTGGATAAATAAAAGTTGTTTTTTTAGAACGACGTACTAAATTTTTAAAAGATTTTGGAATTCTTGCTAAACTTTTCAACTCGCAAAATTTCGCAGAAGTGATTAAGCAAGGTTGATTTTTACCTCTACCTTTTAAAGCATTAATCTCTTCTAAATTTTTACTTAAAAATCCTACCGTAGTATCTGTTTGAGCTAAATAAATCAAAATTTAAGCCACTCTTGCAAACTCTTTACATCTAGGCAAGATTTACTCTGTATAGCTTTAATCGATTTTGCACCTGCTAAAGCTGATCGTAAATTTGTAAAATAAGGTATTTTAAAACGAATAATATTTTCACGAATTTTTTTCGTATCACCTTTAAAACTGTGATTATCACTTGTATTGATAACTAAGTGAATTTCTCCATTTTTCAATTTATCTTCAACATTGGGGCGTCCTTCTGAAATTTTATGTACAAGTTCGCACTCAAAACCACTTTCTAAAATTTCCTTACAAGTTCCCCCTGTTGCCATAAGCTTAAAGCCAAGCTTTACATATTCTGCAGCGATTTTTTTGGTATATTTTTTATCCTTATCTTTTAAGGAGATAAATACCACGCCTTGCTCTGGCAGATGATTAAACGATGCGATTTGACTTTTTGCGTAAGAATTTGCAAAATCCTTGCTTATACCCATAACTTCACCCGTTGAACGCATTTCAGGACCTAATTCTAAATCACTTCCACTAAGTTTTGCAAATGGAAATACTGCTTCTTTCACGCTCATATATTTTGGAGTTTTAGGGCGTAAAATTTTAGTATCAAAATTAACCACTTTGAAAGTATCATAAAATTTTAAAGCTTCTTTTAAATTTCCTTGCCACATCACACGCGTTGCCACTTTTGCTAAAGGAATACCCGTAGCTTTACTAACAAAAGGCACAGTACGACTAGCTCTAGGATTTACTTCTATCATATAAAGCTCATTATGATGTAAAGCAAATTGTATATTTAAAAGCCCTACAACTCCTAAATTTAAAGCAATATCTGCGGTTTTTTGTGCAATAAATTCTTGCATTTTTTCATCGATATTACAAGGTGGTAAAGAACAAGCACTATCACCTGAATGAATTCCCGCTTCTTCTATGTGCTCCATAATTCCTGCCACATAAACATCTTTACCATCACAAATCGCATCAACATCAATTTCTGTAGCATTGTCTAAAAACTGATCAATCAAAACAGGACTTTTATCGCTCACATCTACAGCTTCTTGCATATAGAGTCTAAGTTCAGCCTCATCATTTACCACACGCATCGCACGCCCACCTAAAACATAACTTGGTCTTACAAGCACAGGATACCCTATATCACTAGCCTTAAGAACCGCTTCTTCTACACTTGTTGCGGTAGAATTTTTTGGCTGATTGATACCTAGTTTTGTAATAAATTCGGCAAATTTCTTTCTATCTTCTGCCATATCAACTACTCTTGCGCTAGTACCTATAATCTTAGCTCCAAAAGCACTCAAACGCTTAGCAAATTTCAAAGGAGTTTGTCCACCAAAATGCACAATCACTCCATCAGGTTTTTCACGCTCAATCACCACTCTTAAATGTTCGAAATCAATAGGCTCGAAATACAAAATATCACTTGTATCATAGTCAGTCGAAACGGTTTCAGGATTACAATTATACATAATGGTTTTAATACCCATATCTTTAAGCGCAAAAGAAGCATGTACGCAAGCATAGTCAAATTCTATACCTTGTCCTATGCGATTTGGCCCCCCACCTATAATCATCACTTTTTTTTCTTTTTTATCCTTAGCATCGTTTTTACTTTGAGTGAGTTCGCTTACATTAATACTTGAATAAAGATAAGGAGTTAAAGCTTCAAATTCACCCGCACAAGTATCCACTTCACTAAATTCTGCAATGATTTTTTGCTTCATTCTCGCATAATAAATATCATTTTGGCTTAATTCTAAATTATCTTTCAAATTTACAAGCAAAGCTATCATTTTATCTGAAAAGCCCATAGTTTTTGCTTTTCTCAAAAGAGCTTTATTGTTTAAAATATCCATATCAATTTGCTCTTCAAAATCTACAATTTCTTTAATCTGTGTTAAAAACCAAGGATCTATTTTACAAAGCTCATAAAGTTCTTCTACGCTAAAACCTTCCCTAAAAGCTTGAGCAACATAAAGTAAACGCTTTTCATTGGCATTGCGAATTTTAAAAACAAGATCATTTCTATCTTCAAATTTTACTCTATCAAAACCACTCAAAGAACGCTCAAGAGAACAAAGTGCTTTTTGTATACTTTCTTTAAAAGTGCGTCCTATAGCCATTACCTCACCCACACTTTTCATAGCTGTACCTAAAGTTGTATTTGCTCCTGGAAATTTTTCAAAAGTAAAGCGAGGAATTTTTGTCACAATGTAATCAATCACAGGCTCGAAAGATGCAGGAGTTCCTGTAATGTCATTTTTAATCTCATCTAAACTAAAGCCTACTGCCAAAAGTGTCGCAACCTTTGCTATAGGATAACCCGTTGCCTTAGAAGCTAAAGCACTTGATCTTGAAACCCTTGGATTCATTTCTATAACTATCATTCTTCCATTTTTTGGGTTGATAGCAAATTGTACATTACTTCCGCCTGTATCTACGCCAATTTCACGCAAAATAGCAAAAGAAGCATTACGCATAACTTGATATTCTTTATCCGTCAAAGTTAATGCTGGAGCTATTGTAATACTATCTCCTGTATGAACTCCCATAGGATCGATATTTTCTATACTACAAACTATGATACAATTATCCGCTCTATCGCGTATAACTTCCATTTCATATTCTTTCCAACCTAACAAACTTTCTTCAATCAAAATTTCATGGATAGGCGATAAAGCTAAAGCAGTATTAGCGAGTTCTTTAAATTCGTCCATATTATAAACCACACCACTTCCAGCACCTCCTAAAGTATAAGAAGCACGGATCATCAAAGGAAAGCCGATTTCATCTACGGCTTTTAAAGCTTCATCATAATTATACGCATACATCGATTTTGGCAAATCCATGCCGATTTTTTTCATACATTCTTTAAAGACTTGACGATCTTCGCCTTTTTTAATCGCCTCAGGATTTGCGCCTAAAAATTTTACATCTCCTAAAAGTCCGCTTTCATAAACTTCCATAGCAACATTTAACGCTACTTGTCCACCCATAGTTGGCAAAATTGCATCAATTTTTTCTTTTTTAATAATACTTAAAATACTTTCTTTTGTTATGGGTTCTATATAAGTTGCATCTGCAAATTCAGGATCTGTCATGATAGTTGCAGGATTTGAGTTAATTAATACTACACGATATCCTAATTCTTTTAAAGTCTTTGCGGCTTGAGTTCCAGAATAATCAAATTCACAAGCTTGTCCTATCACAATAGGACCACTTCCTATAAGTAAAATACTTTTAATATCTGTTCGTTTTGGCATAAATTTTCCTAAGAGCATAAATTTGAGCTGATTATAACAAAAATTAGTTTTATAAACTTTGAAATTATCGATATAATTTTAAAAAATAAACACCCTGCTTTTAATCTAGGAAATAATACATAAAGAAATTTAAGATTTTTTATAAAATTCTCATTCGATTATAAAAATTTATTTGATAATTTAACAAAATTTTTAGCATTAAACAAAGTTATAATAATTAGCAAAAATATAGAAAATTTTTAAAAAGTCTAACCCTTGACTTATAAATTATCTACTACATATAAATAAGCAGGAATACTGATCTTAACATAAGGCTTTACTTCTACACTTTGATACATATCTTCATCATCAACTCTATTCACAATCCCAACAGGGACATCCGAAAAGAAAATATTATCAAGTCCGCTTGTTAAGATTTCATCTCCGACATTAATTTTCGCCCACTTTGGAATAAATTTAACCACAACCTTGCCATTTTCACCTTGAATTAAACCTGGAGCTTTGGATTTTCCTATATAAACAGAAAAAACACACTGATCATCACCTTGCAGAAGAGCCATTGTTCTGCCATCTTTATTAATAGCTATACCTGCAGTATATCCTTGATATATTAAACCACGATTTTTACCAACGGGAATTTTGCTCCAATCTAGCCATAATTTTTTATAATCATTCAATTGAACATAAGAAATAACTCTAGTTAAAGAAACTTGAGGTAAATATTTTGTAGAATTTTGATCCTCTAAAATACGATTTAATTGATTTGCAAAACTAGTTACCTTTACGGCAATGTCTTCTAATTCTTTATTTCTAGCTTTTAATTGCTGAATTTGATTTGCTTGATTAAAATGTTCTGAAATTTTTTCTTTCAAATAATCTTTAATATTATAAAAATTACCTATAACAAAGTCATTAACACGGAGAACATTTTGCTTGATAAGTCTTCCATAATAAAAAGATATAAAAACCAAAAAGGCTAAGACAAGAACATAAAAAATCTTATTCTTCATTGGTTAATTGTTGCAATAATGAAATTTCCTCTAAAGCTTTACCTGTTCCTTTTGCTACAGCTAAAAGCGGTTCATCTGCGATATAAACTGGCAAACGTACAATTTCACTTAAATATTTATCAAGACCACGAATCAATGCTCCGCCACCTGTTAAAACTACACCATTTTCTACTATATCACTTGCTAAATCAGGCGGCATCATTTCAAGAACCATTTTTAAAGCATCAGCAATTTCTTTTAAATACTCACGCATTGCTTCTCTTACATCTTCACTTGTAAGTTCAATACGACTTAAAAGTCCACTTACTTGATCGCGTCCTTTTACCACCATAGAAAGTTCTTTTGGAAGTTGTATTGCTGAACCTATAGTGATTTTGATCTCTTCGCCCGTTCTTTCACCTATGATAAGATTGTATTTTTCTTTTACATAATTAACTATACTCATATCAAGCTTATCTCCAGCCGTACGAATAGACTTTGAAATCACAAGTCCACCCAAAGAAATCACTCCAATTTCAGTAGTTCCGCCCCCTATATCTACTACCAAATTTCCTTTAGGCTCTTGTATAGGTAAACTTGCACCAATAGCTGCTGCCATAGGCTCTTCAATCAAAAATACCTCTCTTGCACCTGCGCTTAAAGCACTTTCTCTTACCGCTTTTCTTTCTACTTGAGTTAAACCATAAGGAACAGAAATGATAATTCTAGGGCGTAAAAAACTTTTTCTACGGTGTGTTTTTTCTATAAAATAGCGGATCATTTTTTCAGTCATATCAAAATCTGCAATCACGCCATCTTTCATAGGACGAATAGCTTCGATATTGCCTGGAGTTTTTCCCACCATATCTTTAGCTTCTTTACCTACGGCTAAAATTTTTGCTTTGGAACCATACCTTTCTCTTTCAACTGCCACAACAGAAGGCTCATTTATCACTATACCCTTATCTTTTATCAAAACTAGCGTATTAGCTGTTCCTAAATCAATCCCCATATCACTAGAAAAAAATCCTATAAGTTGATCTAATATCATTTCTATCCTTTTAACTTATTTTTCTTTTTATTAATAATGCTTTTGCATTGTCTTTAACAACTTCTTTAGTTATTACAATATCATAATTTTTATACTCTGGTAACTCAAACATTAAATCTACCATCATTTCTTCTATAATACTTCTAAGTCCCCTAGCCCCTGTTTTTCTCTCCAATGCAAGTTGCGCGATAGCTCTTAGAGCATCTTCTTCAAATTTTAAATTTACCCCATCAATA
Source organism: Campylobacter sp. BCW_6877 (assembly GCF_001762445.1). Taxonomy (NCBI): domain Bacteria; kingdom Pseudomonadati; phylum Campylobacterota; class Epsilonproteobacteria; order Campylobacterales; family Campylobacteraceae; genus Campylobacter; species Campylobacter sp. BCW_6877. The sequence continues at coordinate 137,950 of NZ_MJWW01000031.1, forward strand.
GCAAAAAGCTTTTGATATTGTTTAATAATGGCATTTTTAGGCTCAGTTAAAATTCTTACCATATCCTCTTCATTAAGCTCATTTAAAGATGCAATCACATGCAAACGACCTATAAGCTCAGGAATCAAACCAAAATGCACCAAATCATCAGGTTCGATTTTCTCAAGCAAAGCTTTATTTTCTTCTTTTGCATCATCAAAAAAGCCCACAACTTTATCGCCAAGTTTTCTTTTTAAGATAGTTTCCAAACCATCAAAAGCTCCACCACAAACAAATAAAATATTTGAAGTGTCAATTTGTATAAACTCTTGATTTGGATGTTTTCTTCCCCCTTTTGGTGGAATATTTACCAAACTTCCTTCGATAATCTTAAGTAAAGCTTGTTGCACACCCTCTCCACTTACATCACGAGTAATAGAACGATTTTCACTCATTCTAGCAATTTTATCAATCTCATCAATAAAAACTATACCTTTTTGAGCTCTTTGCACATCTCCATCTGCAGCTTGCAAAAGACGTGTTAAAATATTTTCCACATCCTCACCTACATATCCTGCTTCAGTTAAAGAAGTTGCATCACAAATTGCTATAGGTACATCTAAAAATTTAGCTAAAGTTTGCGCCAATAAAGTTTTTCCACTTCCTGTTGGCCCAACAAGTAAAATATTTGACTTAAAAAGCTCTGTATCATCATCTTGAAGTTCGGCTTTAAAAAGTCTTTTATAATGATTGTATACTCCAACACTAAAAACTTTTTTAGCTCTATCTTGTCCTATGACATAACGATCTAGATAAGCTTTTAATTCTTTTGGAGTGATATCTTTAAATTCTGTATTATGGCTTTGTTTAGGTTCTTTAAATTCTTTTTCTTCTCCATAAATAATACTATAAGCACCTTCAACGCAATATTCACAAATAAAAGCATCATCATTTTCATTTGCTAAAATTCTTCTTTGTGGATTCTCCACTTCATTGCAAAAACTACATTTTCTAGGCATTATTTTTACCCCTATAGACAGGAATTCCGCGCTTTGTTTCTAATATAAAATGGCACATTTTTTTAACATTTTCACTTTCTTGATTTTCAAGCAAATTTTTAGCATTTTCTTTTAAATCTCCTTGTCTAAATAAAGTTTTAAAAGCTCTGCTAAGTCTATCTACTTCATCTTTATCAAAACGACGACGAATACCTACTAAATTTAAACTTCTAATACTTGCACGATTTCCTTCTGCTAAACAAAACGGTACTATATCCTGAGAGAGTGCACTAGCTCCTGCTATCATACAACCCTCACCTACTTTGACAAATTGATGAATAGGTGTAAGCCCGCCTACAACCGTAAAATCTCCAAGCTCTACATGTCCTGCTAAAGTTGCATTATTAGCTAAAATAATATTATTACCCAAAAAACAATCATGAGCAATATGACAGTAAGCCATAATAAAAGCATTATCGCCTATACGAGTAAAACCATCTCCTTTAGCTGTACCTGAATTTATCGTTGCAAATTCTCTAATAGTTGCATTTTTTCCTATAACAACACCGCTTTTTTGCTCTTCTTTATAAGATATATCCTGAGGAATATCGCCTACTATAGCATAAGAAAATACACGAGAATGATCACCTATAGTTGTATCTGAAAGAATTCGAGCACCTTGTTTGATGACAACATCATTACCTATTTTAGTATCTTTACCTACATAAGCATAAGCTTCTATTACAACATCGTCACCAAGTTGTGCACCCTCTTCAATCACCGCACTTGGATGAATTTTTTTCATTATTTATCCACTATCATAGCTTTAAGCTCAGCCTCTGCAACTAAATTTCCATCTACAAAAGCTTGCCCTTTAAAAATCCACATATTACCACGATTTTTAACCACGCTCATTTCATAATCAAGCCTATCTCCAGGACGCACAGGATTTCTAAATTTTGCTCCATCTATGCCTGTGAAATAAACTACTTTACTTTTTGGATCCACTTTATCTTCCATACTTTCAAAAGCTAAAACTCCGCCTGTTTGAGCCATACCTTCTAAAATCAAAACTCCAGGATAAATAGGATGCCCTGGAAAATGTCCCATAAAAACATGGTCACTTATACTGATGTTTTTATATCCTCGAACCACTTCTTTAACTTTTAATTCTGTAATTTTATCTACTAGTAAAAAAGGATAACGGTGTGGTAAGATTTCTTGAATTTGCATTACATCTATCATTATTAAATTAACCTTGAAAACAATTAAAAATTTTATTATATAAAAAAATCATTAAAAATTACATTAACAAAAAAAGTTTTTCTTAATAAATTTCTTAAATTTCTACAAGCACCTCTTGATTATCATGATAAATTTCACTTTTTGCTATCACTTCATATCTTGAAGGTAAAATATTTTCAAGGATGATAATAGGGCTAAGATTATAAGTTCCAAACAATTTATTACGCCATTTAGTTTCTGCTTGCACACTCAAAGGTCTTTTTAAAAAATCTTCAAAATTTTTCCATTTGTTTTTAAAAAATGCATTAAAACGCCAAAATTCAACAAAAACCATTTCATCTTTAGTGCTTCTATAAAAGCCTTCTTTTAAATTTTGTTTTAAATTTTCCTCATCCAAAGAAAATCTTGTATAAGCGTTTTTAAAATGCGAATAAAATAAAATATGAGATTTAACAGGCTTTTTATCTAATTTTATTAAAGCATTTAAAAGACGATAATTTAAAAATTTCTCTCTTAAAATTTCAAATTTTATACCTTTTTTTTCCCATAAAACTATTTTTTTATAAAGAGCTATTCTTGCTTCTATACTTGCAGGTAAAATTTGCTTATTTACAGGAGACATTAACTCATCAATGAAATTCTTATCTTGTTTTTGTTTTTTAAGCCCATAAATACAACCACAATAGTTTTGATGATAAAGCATTTCTTTTTTTGCTAAAGCAAACTGCCTTTGAGTGCCGCCATTTTTACGAAAATCAGGAGCTAAAAACTCTACCCCATAAGACTCACATTCTTTTTGTAAAGCATTTTTTAACTGTTCTAAATCTTTTTTAGGGCTGGTTAAAAGCGTAGTAGTAAGCTTTTTTTCTCCTATTTTAGCAGCAAATTTAACACTAGATCCCATTCTTACATCAAAACAAATTTCACACCTTGCACCTTTTTCAGGCTCATTTTCATAACCACGCACAGCATTAAGCCATTTTTCATACTCATACTCGCCCTTATATAACTTAATACCAAGTTTATCACAAGATCTTTTTACATCTAAAAATCTTAGTTCGTATTCGCTTAAAGGATGAATATTTGGATCATAAAAATACCCTATGATTTTTTCATCAGGATAAGTCTTTCTAAGTTCTTCAATAAAATAATGACTATCCACACTACAACAAATATGCACTAGCATTAAAGACTTTCAAGTACTTTTAAAGCATGATCTTTTACACGAACATTACTATAAATTTGAGCAATCTTACCTGTTTCATCGATAACAAAAGTAGATCGGATAAGACCTTCGTATTCTTTTCCGTAATTTTTCTTAATCCCCCAAGCTCCATAAGCTTTAGCAATTTCTTTTTCGCTATCACTAAGTAAAATATGCTTTAAATCAAATTTAGAGATAAATTTTTCATGACTTGCCACGCTATCAGGACTGATACCGATAATCACTGCATTTTTATCACCAAATTTATCATAATTTAAACTAAAATCACAAGCTTCTGTAGTACAACCTGGAGTATTATCTTTTGGATAAAAATACAAAATCACCTTTTTACCAATAAAATCTTTTAATGCTATTTTTACCCCATCTTGATTTAAAAGCTCAAACTGAGGCGCTTTATCTCCTATATTTAAACTCATTTGTTTGCCTTTGCTTTGATAGCTTCTACACTTTCTCCGCCAAAGCCTATGTCATAACTTTCTACATCTTCTAAAACCACCACAACTCTTTCTTTACTTTTATTATATTTCGTGCTTAAAAGTTTGGTAATATCAGCTATAAGCTCCGCTTTTTGTTCCTTGCTTAAAGACGGCTTTGCTAATTTAATATTTACTAATGGCATATTTCTCCTTTTTAATGATAATTTTTTATAATTATTTCAAAAAATACCTAATATTTTTTTTAACAAAAAACCTGAATTTAATAAAAGCTTATTGTTAGTATATTTTTGATAAAATCCTAATTTATTCTTAAAATAATATTTTTTAAGAAATAAACAACTATAAAAGGTAAAAAATGATCTCAGCAGATAAAATTTGGATGGATGGAAAATTAGTTGATTTTAAAGATGCAACTTTACACTTTTTAACCCATTCTTTACATTATGGCAATGCTGTTTTTGAAGGAACTAGAGCCTATAAAACAGATAAAGGCTTAGCAATTTTCAGACTTGAAGATCACACCAAAAGACTTTTAGAGTCTGCAAAAATTACTCTTTTAAATTGTCCTTTTTCTCAAAAAGAGCTTGAAAATGCACAAATTGAACTATTAAAAGCAAATAATTTTAAAAGCAATGTCTATATCCGCCCTTTGATTTTCTTAGGCGATGGAGTTATGGGACTTTATCATATAAAAGCTCCTGTAAGAGTTGGGATTGCAGCTTGGGAATGGGGTGCTTACCTTGGAGAAGAAGGTTTAGAAAAAGGTATAAAAGTAAAAATTTCGTCTTTTGCAAGAAATAGTGTTAAATCATGCATGGGAAAAGCTAAAGCAAGTGCGAATTATCTTAACTCTCAAATTGCAAAATTTGAAGCTATTGAAGCAGGCTATGAAGAAGCTTTAATGCTTGATGAAGAAGGTTTTATCGCAGAAGGAACAGGAGAATGTTTCTTTATTGTAAAAGATGGGGTTTTAATCACACCTCCAAATGATTTTTCTTTAAAAAGCATTACTCAAGATACAGTGCTTAAAATCGCTCATGATCTTGGTGTCACTGTGCTTCGCCAAAGAATTTCAAGAGATGAAGTTTATACTGCTGATGAAGCATTTTTTACCGGAACAGCCGCTGAAATCACACCTATTAACAATATTGATGCAAGAATAATAGGAAATGGTTTAAGAGGATCTGTAACTAAAAAACTTCAAGATGCTTATTTTGATGTAGTTTATGGACGCAATCAAAAATACGCATCTATGCTAACTTATATTTAAAAAAGGAAATAAATGCCAGCTGATTTGAATGATTATTTCAATAAAAAAAATGGAAATTCTAATAATAACGGAAACAACCGTCAAAATTTCAATTTCAAAGCACCAGAATTTAATTTTAAAGGTTTTGGAAAATTTTCTCCGCTTATTTATGGGGTGATTATTATTATCTTATTTTTAATCGTTGCAAAACCTTTTATGGTAATAAATTCTGGAGAAATGGGGATTAAATCAACAACAGGTAAATATGACCCAAATCCATTAGAACCAGGACTTCACTTTTTCTTGCCTTTTGTACAAAAAATAACCATAATCGATACTAGAGTAAGACAAATCAACTATGCTTCTATAGAGGGAAGTAATGAAAATTTATCTTCAGGTTCAGGTGTTATTAATAAAAATAGTATTTCTGTACTTGACTCTCGTGGATTGCCTGTATCTATTGATGTTACAGTGCAATACCGTTTAAATCCTTTGCAAGTTCCTCAAACCATAGCTACTTGGAGCTTAAATTGGGAAAATAAAATTATCGATCCAGTTGTTCGTGATGTAGTGCGAAGTGTTGTAGGAAAATATACAGCCGAGGAACTTCCTACTAATCGTAATACAATAGCCGCTCAAATAGAAGAAGGCATAAGAAAAACTATAGAAGCTCAACCAAATGAACCTGTAGAACTTCGTGCTGTACAACTTAGAGAAATTATTTTACCTTCAAAAGTAAAAGAGCAAATCGAACGCGTACAAATTGCAAAACAAGAAGCTGAAAGAACTAAGTATGAAGTAGAAAGAGCTAATCAAGAAGCCTTAAAAAAAGCCGCCTTAGCTGAAGGGGAAGCAAACGCAACCATAATCAGTGCTAAAGGTAAAGCTATGGCTGTTAAAATAGAAGCAGATGCACAAGCTTATTCTAATAAAGAAATCGCAAACAGCTTAAACACTCCTTTACTAAATTTAAAGCAAATTGAAACTCAAAAAGAATTTAATGAAGCTTTAAAAGTCAATCAAGATGCTAAAATTTTCTTAACTCCAGGTGGAGCAGTACCAAACATTTGGGTTGATACCAAAGATGCTAAAAAGCAAAGTTCCGCCAACATGAACTAAAAGGATACGCAAGTGGAAAAACTAAGAGAAATCGTGCTTTTTTACACTACTCATTTATATTTAGTGGATTATATGCTGATTTTATTAGTTTTTTTTCTCTTCACTTGTGTTTTACTTCTTTGTGTATTTTTACGCCATAGACCTATAGTAGCACTTTTTATTATTGCATTTGATATTATTATTTGTTTTTTAATTTATATCTATGGGTATAAACTAATAGACAATGAAGTAAGAACTCGAAAAACCGCTATTACAGATCAAAAAATAATACAAAGCTCAAATGATTTAATTGTTGATTTTAACATTACAAATAATTCAAAAAATAATTTTAAAGAATGTAAAATTACAGCTAAAATTTTTGCGGATAAAATACCTAATGATAATATCATAGAAGAATATAAAAAGAAATTTATCCCTTTTAGACAAAAAAGTAGAGAAATTAAAGATCTAAAGAAAAATGCAACCCAATTTCAAAGAATTGCCTTTGAAAATTTTAACTATGAAAATAACTATACTATACGCTTAATTTCGGAGTGTTTTTAATGCATTTTACAATTTTTCATATTATAGCTTTTATCATTTTACTTATTTGCTTTGCCTTGATTTGTATTTTAATCTTTATAAAAGTCAAACAGAAAGAAATGGCTTTGATTTCTTACACCATAGCTACTATTTTTACCGCACTTTTAATATATTCTATTTTTCTAACAATCAATCAATTCACCACTCAAGCCGATCTTAGCAAACTAACCTACACAAGAGATCTAAGACATGAAAGTGTTATCGTTAGCGGAAAGGTTCAAAATCTTACTAAATTTGAAATCAGAAAATGCTATTTGATACTTAGCATATTAAATCAAAAAAAAGTAGGGGGAGAAATTTTCAATGATAAAAATATTCGCAATGCCAAAATGCAAAATACAAGTGTTTCTTACACTATAGAAATTATAGACAAACTTCCAGGTAATACTTATAAAGAATTTAGAGCCAGTGTTCCTTTTCCTCCAAGTTTTAATAACCCTGAATTTTATCACACTCTAAAATGTATTTGATTTAGAAAATACTTAATATTGACAATTAGAATTTCTCTATATCACACATTTCATTACATCTTAAAGAATTAAACATATATTATTTTATATAGATAACTAGCTTTTTAGCTAGTTATCTAAGATTAAAACCTCTTCTTCTTAACATCTTCTAAGATGTTATTAGCTATATCACTTACTGTACTAGAAATAATAGCTGATTCATTAGCAATTTCAACATTATCTTTAGTAGTTTGATCAATTTGTGCTACGCTATCATTGATTTGAGTAATACCTGCAGTTTGTTCTTTAATACTTTCTGCCATATCATTGATAGATTGAACAAGTAAATTAGTATTAGCTTCTATTTCAGATAAAGACTTTTGAGTTCTCTCAGCTAG
>NZ_MJWW01000032.1:0-545 GCF_001762445.1 Campylobacter sp. BCW_6877
CCCATCAAACTCAATACTTTTCCATTCTATAATTTTTGCTTTAGCATTAGTGATAAAAGAAATGTATTTATCTCTTTGTTTATCGTGTTTGATACCTGCACATAAAGGTTTAAGTGCTTCATCATACCAAATCACTTCTAACTTTTCTTCTTTAATGATTCTTAATGCTACTTCTTTTGTTAGATATTCTTTAATGTCTTTTCCATTGTATTTTTTTCGCTTATAATTCATCTGCAACATTTTATCAATGGCTTCTTTTTCACTATCAAAAGAATACTCAAATTCAACACCGCCCCTTTCTCCAATATAAACAGCTTCATATTTATTGTTATTAGGATTAAACCAAATTGTAAAATGATATTCTCCTGCTGTATAATCATAATCACGCCAAGTTACATAGATTAACTTTTCTTCTTCTATAATTAATTCTGCTTGTTCTCTTGTCATTTTCTATCCTTTATTATGGTATTTGTTTGATAAAACCTAACCTTGAAACATTTACACAAAGCTAATTCTATTTTGTTTAATCATTCTAGCACGATTGA